>JAJDAS010000110.1 GCA_029261755.1 Nitrospinia bacterium | reverse complement strand
CTCCGGATTTTTTCCTGATATTGGTGTTGTTCCTCGACAGTGGCGGCCTGTCTTGCATGGCGATTCATGATTTTTATCTGCTCCTTGGTGTCCCTTAATTCTTTTTCAGCGGCAAGAACCATATCCTCCGCCCACTTTTCCAATTGCTCGCGGGCTTCATTAAAATACTTGCTATTCCTTTCCAGGTGTTTGCTGACAGTTGCCTTGGCGTGTCTGTCGGCCTCGGCTTCCAATTTAGCTTTGGCGTCCACTGGGACATTCAATTCTTCATTCACAGTTCCCTGACAATTGAAAAGCTTTTCACAGGTCTCCTGGTCCAGGTTTTTTCCACCTTCTTCAAATCCTGAAAATAAAAGATATTCTTCCCGGTCAAAAGAGTCAATAATAAGCCGTTGTAAAATAAGCCACCCTGAGCGATTTTTCAGGTTCTCCACAAGGGTTATTTTAGTGGGATTATTAGTGATGTCAAAAACAACTTTTCTTACCGGTGTGTCATATGCAATGCCGGTTTGAGTGACATATTCTCCCAGGGGATGGGAAAGACGGTAAAGAAATTCTCCTGGAATATTTTCACGGTCCTTGGAAATCAGGTGATATTTACCCTGGCGCACGGTGTCAATGGGAGAGTCCAAAAGCTCAAAAGTAAAGGTTTGGTCATCAAACTGCTGGGCCTTTCCGTTCAATATAAAATGGGTGAGTTTCCAGAACATCCTGCCAAAGCGGTCCAACTGTTCCCGTGCCCCGGAAAGGTTCACCTTGAGACGGGAATGAACGTCTTCATCAAAATGCTCAAGGAGCATTTCCCTGGTGTCCTGGATTCGTGAGGAAATGGATTCATCAAGGTCCGCTCTTAAAGCCTTGAAAGCCGTTTCAATTTCTTCCGGGTTCCTGCATTGTTGGTAGATTTCGAGAACCCGGCGTTCAAAATCCACGCCGGACTCCAGGCTGCCCAGCACTTCGTCAGAGGCCCCGAAAACTCCGCTGAAAAGGCTGAATTTTTCCTCTAACAGCTCGTAAACTCTTCGGTCCGCCTCATTTTTTTGATTTAAAAAATTAATGACCACCACGTCATGTTTTTGTCCATACCTGTGGCAACGTCCGATGCGTTGCTCTATTCTTTGGGGGTTCCAGGGCAGGTCGAAATTTACCACCAGGGAACAAAACTGAAGATTAATTCCCTCCGAGGCAGCCTCCGTGGCTATAAGAATTTGCGCCTTATCTCTGAAATTTTCAATGATGGCGGTTCTCATGTCCACCGGTCTTGATCCCGAAGCTCTTCCTGTTCCCTTATTTGTTAGCAGCCAGTCTTCATAAATTTTTGTGGATTCAGGCTCCTTGTTGGACCCGTTGAAGGTAACAACGCTATTGGCATAGCCGTTGGCTTCCAGAAAATCCCTCAGAAAAATCTGGGTTCGCCTTGATTCCGTAAATATGATGGCCTTGGAGTTCGCGTCCATTTCCTTGAGATTTTCAAAACCGATTTTCAAGGCTTTTAGAAGGGCGCGGGACTTTGTGTCCACGCCTATGCCTCTGGCCCATTGTATATATCGATTTAACTCATCTATTTCGTCATCCAGTTTCTTACGGTCTATTTTTAATGTTTCCTTGTCATCAATATCCTTTCCCGGTTTAAAACCTTCCTCCCCATCAAGAATTTCGTCCAGGATTTCTTCCTCTATATCCTCTTCTTCGATTATTTTTTCCGCCATATCAGCTTCCGCCTGTTCTTGATCTCTCATGGCAATTAAACGGTCGCGCATGACTTCCAAGGTTCCCGCAAGGGCCTGGGAGGAGGAGGCCAAAAGTTTTCTCACAATAAGGGTTGTTAAGTGACGTTGTTGTTGCGGCAGGGCGTAGGTGGCATCCCGCTGTAAAAATTCCGATATGGCCTCGTAAAGCTTATGTTCCTGTTCTGTTGGTAAAAAAGGCCTCGTTATCAACTTTCGCTCTGTAAATTGAATATATTCCAGGACCTGATGACGAAGAGTCCGGTTACAAAATACCCGTAGCCGCTTACGAAGCCCATCTAAGTCTCCCCCCACATTTACATATTGGGTCCGGAAGGAGGGAAGATCGCCAAATATTCGATCATCAATTATGGTGGAAAGTCCAAAAAGTTCAAGAAGGGAGTTCTGAAGGGGGGTGGCGGTAAGCAGAATTTTTTTTCGGTCCTCAAGAGCCCATTTAATGTTCTGCCCTATGCGGTTACTTTGTTTGTAGGCGTTACGAAGTTTATGGGCCTCATCAATAATGGCAAGGTCCCACGGCACGGGACGAATTTCCCCGGACCTTTGGCTGGCAAAGTGCATTGAGCAAATGACCACGGCGTCCATGGTAAAAGGGTCCGGGTTGCCGGATTTTTGCGATTGCCGGTAGGTTTTGGCGTCTATAACAAAGGTGGGCAAATTGAATTTTTCTTCCAGCTCCAGAGCCCATTGTTTGCGGAGGGAAGCTGGACAAATCACTAAAATGCATCTTTTCCTTTCCGCCCAGCTTTGACAGACCACAAGCCCGGCCTCAATGGTCTTTCCAAGTCCCACTTCATCGGCAAGCAAGACTCCTTTGGAGACAGGGGACCGGATGGCAAACATGGCGGCTTCAATCTGATGGGGATTGAGGTCCACGGAGGCGTCGAAAAGAGACCTTGAGAGACGTTCTATTCCCTCCCCGCTTTTTCGGGTAAGTTCATGGGCAAAATATTTTGCGTGGTAGGGAGTAGACATTTTTGGGGAGTTTGATTTTGGTTTTGGTATAAACGTTTTGGGGATTTAGTATACCTCAATGGTTATTTTTTTACCGTTTTTTCATGCCAGCCGCACTCGTTATGTATTTACTTGAGATTATATTTTAAATCATTGCTGTCCGGTTAACATTTCCAAAAAACCTGTAACTATTTGAAAATAAAGAGAAAAATGGCCAATTATTTTTTTGGGATTAAATTCTAAAATTACCGAAAATTGCCAAAT
>JAJDAS010000109.1 GCA_029261755.1 Nitrospinia bacterium | reverse complement strand
CGGGCTTCGACTCAACCGAGCTTCGGCGAACATCTCCTTCCGTGACATTTCCTTCCGGCCCCGTAGGCGCCACTTTAGAGATGTCCACGCCCAAATCCTGCGCCAGTTTCCGCACCAGTGGCGTGGCAAGGATTTCCTTCGCGGGTTGTCCCGGCTTCTCTTCACTGGCCTCTTCCAACACTCCCACCACGGTCCCGGCGTCCTTTTCCTTTTTTTCTTCTGCCTGATCCGATCCATCTCCTATGGTTACCAGGACGTCCCCCACATTAACCATGTTCCCTTCTTCAAAATGGAGTTTCAGGATAACCCCTTTTCGCGGAGAAGGAATTTCCACCACGGCCTTATCCGTTTCGATTTCCACGATGACCTGGTCTTCTTCCACTTCTTCCCCGGGGCTCACTCTCCATTCCACCAACTCGCCTTCGATAATGCCTTCTCCAACGTCCGGTAGTTTAAATTCCGTGATCATATTTTTCCCTTTTTATTAAAAAACTTTCATAATCATATGGTGGCAGCAAAAGCCAGAGGGGTAGCGCTTTCCTTGGGGAACTATCCGGTAATGTTTTGAAGTCTTGTGGCTACGATTTGGAAAGCCTGGATAATCATTTAATTTATATCCGGTTTTCCGGTTGATATTATCAAAGACTTTGTTAGGGGTTCCCGACAATAAATATCCAAGCAATGCTCCTTCGTTGGAAAATGGGGCATACCGACAAGTAAGGAAATTATTTTCAATTTCTTTTACAAACTCGGCAATAGCGCCATCAGTTTTTAGCACCTTTGCTTCCAAAGGCCACATCACTCTTTCATTTTCCCTCAGCACAAAGGCAATGTCGTAAAGGGGTGGTTGGGCCGGTGGCGGCATTCGAGTTTCGAACTCATACACACCCTGCTCTACATCATAGGGCTCAAAGCCTGTCATAGCTCTCCTGATTCTGGGTGTAAGATATTGGGTAACGCTTCTCTCTATCTCATCTTCTGCTTGTGTGACGTCAATTTCCGAAAGCACTTCCTCTTTTAGCAAATCATTTCCCTGCCATACGAAACCGAGGAGAATATACGAAGCGTCCTTTCTCCATGCCCTGGCGACAGTAGAAAATTCAAGGGTATTCGGCCATCGCAATTTACCTAATGTCCGCCTTTTAACCAACAAAGCCCTCCTTTCAATGCAGCCATTCCGATCCTCCGCTCTGCCGCCATTCCAGAATATCCACTGCCACCTCGTCGGCGTCCCGTAAAGCTATGGAGCGTGTCCAGTAACGGATTTGATCCGGTTTTATTAGGAATATAGTAGGTATAGATTTATTCCCAAATTTGACCGTGTCATAGACTCTAACCACACGTTGATAGAAGATATCGCCTGAATTTTCCTTGGATGATTCCATAAATTTTTGGTTTATTTCCAATAATTGAGTTAACAAGCCAGGGTAATTGATAGGCTCAACTTTTATTTTTTCCCGGTCAGGCCAGTCGAGATGGATGGCAATCAACCGGACCGGCAGGTGGGAGTCCGCTTCTTCTTGAAAAATAGTTGCGCAAACATTTTTGTCGTCTCCAAATCCAGCAAAAAGGACCTTTAAAAAGTATTCACAATACTTTTTAAGTTCGGGTTCCCTCTCGGTATGTCTATTATGTTGGTTTCTGGTGGATTTTCTCCGACCGGCGGATGAGGCGTCTCCCTTAAAGTCAGGGAGGGTATAATCAAAGAGGTCTTCAACGAGGACCCATTCGCTATCTTTGAAATCAAAGGCTTGACGGGTTCGCTGATCGACATCATTATGGTTTTCAATTCCTTCCAATAAGCCTGGACGTGGAGGAGGGATTGGGATCTTCAATATATCTTCTACGTTAACTTCGGGTCTGTATGAAGAAAATCGTCCGCTGGTGAGAAGCAGATAATAAACTGCTAATTTGCTATTAAAACTCAGCCAGGTGGCATCCAAAATTGAAGATTTACTTTGGTTGGGCACATGAATACTTACATAACTTTTCGAACTAAGCGCACCGTCAAAATTACTAATAGACTGTGTTATTGCAGCTTGAAACCGACCATGTTTTTTTTGCCATCCTTGCTTTAATAATAATTGTGGCAATTTAAAGGCATCATAATTTGTTGAATCTTTATAATGAGTATATGGGTCATCATTTTTTGGAAGATCTTTGGCTTTTAAAAAGAGAAATGTATTTTCAGGAAAAGTTTTAGACGTTAATAATGGCTTTCCTAAAATTTCTATTTGCTTTTTTTTCCTATCCCCTCTATTAATTCCTTGGCGAGTCAAAACGATTCCATCCGATTCAAGTTTTCCAATATTTTGCAGTTGACTCAACCAGCGAATGAATGCAAAATCCCGTCTGCCTCCCCACATCAACGTAGTCCAAACCAAAGAGTCCTCCGCCGCTTCCTTAGGATAAACCAAATTAACATCATGTGGCTCTATGATTACACGGTATTCATTTTCCGTAGTGCACGTCGGTTTGGGGCAAATATAGCTAAAGGGTTTTCCGTCATGAGGGGTAGGACAGAAGGTTATGATACAGGATGGGGAAATAGCGTCTTTAAAAAGACCGAAACGTAAAGCAGAAAGGTTTGTGACCTCTTCAATCGTATATTCGTTAAAAAATTTACTTCTGAATTTCTTCGATTTGTTGCCCTGCTTGAAAAGAATGCTCATTGCGGGCTGTATCATGGAAGTTTGCCCTGTCGATTTTGCCAAAGCAGCCGATTTTGGCAAAAAAAGTGTGCCAATATCACCGTATGTGATCTCCCATTTATTATTTTTAGCCCATTTCTTTGATTTTGCCGTGACTGTATTCTTACCCCATGGGGCATTGCCTATCACTATATCGTATTTCCCTGAATCTTCTTTAGTACGAAACCCCTCTTTTTCCTCTTCGAAAAAGTCAGAATGAATTAATCGTTTTTCGCGAAGCCTTGGAAATTTCACCTGTTCCCAATAATGGCGAGGATCCATTTCATCGCACATGGCAAGGTAGAGGCTAAAAGAAGCCACCCTTACCGCATGGGGGTCGATGTCAATGCCAAAAAGGTTTTGTTCAAGCAATCTTCTCAGTAAATCAGCCTTTGGTTCCTTGCCAGGGTTCGCCTCCCTCCAACGGTGGATTAGCCTCTGGTATGCCTTAACTAAAAAAATGCCGGAACCACATGCGGGATCTAAAACTTTTAAATCCCACTCTTTGCTATTCCATGGAAGTACACCATCAAGAAGAAAATCAACAATATGGCCAGGAGTATAAACCACTCCTCCTTTTTCTTTTTTTCCTACAAATTCCTCATAAATACTACTGATGAATTCAAGCGGAATAGCGTCAAAGGAATAGGAAGGCCAAAAAGACATCTGTCCGGTTTCCATCTTAACTTTACCGCTGACGAACTTTGAAAGGAGTTCCAGGTGTTGTGGCGCAACGCAATCCATTTCCGATTTCCACTCCGCTTCGCGTTCTTTTTGAGAGGATGATTTGGCAGGAAATAAGTCTCCATTAAATCTTTCATTAAGCCATCGGAAAAAACCATAACTATCTTTGTAATTTTCTAAAATCCCTGGCAAATCCTGATATTTGTTTTTAAGAATCCCATCCGTATAAAGGCGATTAAGACGTTTTTCATTAAGAGCCGGTGTCCCAGAAGAATCTTTTCGGTGAAAAAGGAATTGAATGAAGATTACCCTGGCTAACAAATCATGGCAAAAATCATCTTTGAGTCCTAAGCTTTTGAGTTTTTGGCGAACGAATTTAAGGTGTTTTAGCAATGTAATGTCAGCACATGATTCTCTTTTGAAACGGCTTGGCTCTTCTTTAAAAAACTGGCCGGACGCCAATTGAACCCAGTGCAACGCTTGGGCCGATTGGTGAGAGAGGGAGGATACCTTAAGTATTTCAGCGCTTAAATCTTCCGGTTCGCTTTCCTTTGCCGGCGGCTCGCAGCATGTCCAAGCCCTTAAGAAATGAGGTTCTAAAATCAACAAAAGGGGAGAGCGGCTAAAATTCCATGCGAGTTTGTGGAGTTTCTGGAGAGTATTGGGGGAAATCGGATTCTTGCTTTCACAAACAATGGCAATGGGAGACTCAGTGGCGTTATCTCTTGGATTTGCTGATAAAATCCCCACTTGGGCATTAATACCATCCTGAAAACGATTTATCTCTTTCCCGATTTTCTCACTGGCAAGGTGGGCTAAAACCCGGGGACCGGCACCGGTAGGAGTAAAAATTTGTTTTGGACTGGGCCAACAAAGGTTTTTGTGGGCTTCCTGGAGAAGCATAAAAATAATCCTTAATATTTGGTCTTAATATTTTCTTATTACCGCTGACACGATCCCTGCAATTTTAAGTTTATTTTGGGGATAAATAGTCTTATATTTTTTATTTGCCGGTACTAAGCTGATTCTTTTTTCCTGCTTCCTGAAATACTTCATTGTCCATTCACCGTCTAATTCAGCAATAACAATATCTTCGTTTTTAGGTTCGCAACCCTTGTCAACAATCACCATATCCCCTGAGAAGATACCGGCTTCAGCCATGGAATCGCCTGAAACCGTAAGCATAAAAGTGTTTTCTTGATTGTGAATTAGAAGATCATCCAGTGATATGGCTTCAGCAAGTTCTTCCTCGGCCGGACTTGGGATGCCAGCTTCCACAGTGCCAAGAAGCCTTACAGAGGATAATAAAGAACCTGGTATCAGCTTGCCCTTTTCATCTTTTGTAACCACTCCTAAAACTTTGAGTTTATCAACAACCTTTGACACGGCATTCTTGGATTTTAGCCCAAAAAGTTCTCCCATTTCAGAAAAACTTGGCATTCTCCATTTTTGGAAATAAAAATGACGGAGAGACGCTATTCTGGATTTGGTTACGGTATCTGAAATCATGTGTGAATTATAGGTGAACGTTCGTTCAGCGTCAAGCTTAAACTAAAATGCGCGTAAAGGCAGTATAAAGTGCAAAAATTTGTAAAAACAGGACAGAAAAGAGAGGAGGGTAAGTTAGGTTGTTACTACTCAGTAAAATTTGAAGCGGAGACGGAGGCTAAGGTTAAAGCAAAGCCTTCAAGACGCGCAAAGAAGTTTATCTATTACGCCTTTGCTCCGTCCTCTGGATTTCAAAACCCCATTACCTTCTCCACCCCTTGCAACACCCTGTGTACGCTTGGGATGTAGTAGTGCTCGCCTTTTGGGAGGGGGACGGCTATGTCCTGGCCGGTGATCCTCAAGACCGGGGCCTTAAGATGCAGGAGGGCTTTTTCATTGATCAGGGCGGATATTTCCGCTCCCAATCCGCACGTCTTGGGGGCCTCGTGTACAATGATGGCACGACCCGTTTTCTTTAGGGAGTTGATAATGGCTTCCCGATCCAGTGGGGCCAGGGTCCGCAAGTCCAGTATTTCGGCGTCCCATCCTTTTTCTTCCATGGCCTTGGAAACTTCCTCCGCCACCCGCACCATGGCGCCCCAACAGATGATGGTGAGTTCCTTCCCCTCTTTCACCACCTTGGCTTTGCCCAAGGGGATAGTAAAAGCGGTGCCGGATATTTCTTCTTTAATGGCCCTGTAAATCTTCTTGGGTTCCAGGAAAATGACGGGATCAGGGTCCCGGATGGCGGACTTGAGGAGTCCGATAGCATCCGTGGGCGTAGAAGGGACTACCACTTTGATGCCGGGGATTTGTGTAAAGAGGGCCTCCGTACTTTCGGAATGATGCTCCGGTGCCTGGATGCCTGCGCCGTACGGAGCCCTAACCACCAGCGGAACCGTTATCCGGCCACGGGTCCGATTCCGTAATCTGGCGGCATGGCAAATGATGTGGTTCAGGATATAGTAAATGAACCCCATGAACTGGATCTCGGCCACGG
>JAJDAS010000108.1 GCA_029261755.1 Nitrospinia bacterium | reverse complement strand
GGCAGATACTCGCACCTGGGGCTCTTCATCCAGAACCCCATTGGGCAGGTGCATGATGCAGGTTTTGGAACCGATCCGGCCCAGGGCTTCAAATGCCGCGTAGCGCACATTTGGGTGATGGTCCTTGGCGGCATGAAGAAGCGGTTTTACGGATTCTTTGCTTTTAATGAATCCTAATGTGTTGGCGGTAACTATCCGCGCGTCGTGGCTCTCATCATCCAACAGTTCATGCAAAAAGGGAATGGCCAGGCACCCTGTCTCCACCAATTTATCAATGGCCCTGTTCCGAAGATCCACGTCCTTGGACCGCAAATACCCGGCCAATCTCTGGATTCCCTTGGCATATCCGAGATGGGCAAGCAGGTCCAGGGCCTCCAGATCCATCTCCTTATTTTTTCCCAAAATGTCCAGAATGATTTCCAGAGCTTCTTCGCTGGTGCAACCTCCGATAGCCCTCAAGGCTGTTTTTGCAATGTCCAGGTGGGTCAGGTCCAGGTGTAATTTTAGTCTCGAGACGGAACTTTCATCCCCAATCTTCCCAAGGGCTGTGATGACCACATGGAAGTCTTCCGGGTGGACGGATTCGTTGAGGAGTTCGTGAAGGACGGGGACAGCTTCATCCAGTTCCAGTTGCCCGGCAATTTCCACCAGGGAAAGGTGGTAATGGAATTTTCCCGACTGTAGGAAGCTAAGGATGGTTTCCGGTTCCCGTCTGGAAATTTCCATCAGAGGGATTAAATGGTTCTTCAACGCCTCATCAGAAAGGGGGCTTCGGTCAATTAAAGAGAGGATTTCGTGAAGAACGGGGTGGATGGGGCTTTTGGAGGCGGGCTCCAGGATCTTTGGCAGATCGCTTTCAGATATCTTGGAAAGGTGCTTTAAAACAGCGACAAATTTTACGGCATCTTTATTCTGGCATGCCTGTTCTATTTCCGAGATGATATCTTGGTTCAAAAAGAAACTCCTTTTCTAATATTTTAAGCAGGTCTATTCGTCGCTAAAAGCTTGGGTTCACAAAGTAAGACAACATAAGACGCATTTCCAGTGATAAAGGTTTCAAAAAAATTAGTGAAAGGTTTCTAAAGGCTGTGAACCACTCATCATATTTTTTTGAGAGGGGGAACATGGGAAATAGGTTATTTGATGGAGTAGCCGGGGGGGTGTGGAAGAAAATATGTACCCGTTCACGTCGAAAAATCACCGCCTTTCCCGGTCTGATGCCCGTGAACGCTTACGAAAATACTTGCTTTTTCCGGCCTTAAGTTATATTTTTACCCTGGTATTTACTCTTGAAAGGAGTAGGACTTTCCCTGGGAGCATGTTCCAATTTAGAATTTATAAATGCCTTTCCGGGGTATGTACTTTGCTCCAGTAAGTCCATATATCGCGCTCCGCCACATGTTAATTTTTGGGAGTCGGTTTTCGACAGATGGCCGGATCCGGAAGACGAAAAACTTTTTATAGATGAGATGACGGAACTCGGCATTGCTCGGCTCTAAGTTGTAAACAAAGCAAACAACAAGAAGAGAAGGAGGAAATTATGAAAAATACCAGAAATGGTCTTCCAAGTTTTTCAACTGGATTTATGCTTTTCCTCATTGCTGCTATCGTTTTTGTAAGCGAGGCGGTAATCATGGCTGGCTTTTATTTCCTGCCTCTGCTTACACCAGTAATAGAAGCATTGCTTGATGCCGTTTTTCTCGCGGTTTTGGTATCTTTACTTGTTTACTTGCTTTTGATTCAGAGACTGAAAGATAGCGAGCAGCGCAATCGAACAGTCCTGAAGCATGCGGCGGAGGGGATCATCACCATCAATGAAATAGGCATCGTGGAATCGTTCTACCCGGCAGCGGAAAGTATTTTTGGCTACATGATCGAGGAAGTGATCGGGAACAATGTCAGTATGCTCATGCCGGATCCCTATCGTAGTCAGCACGATGGCTACATTAAAAAATATCTACATGGACCCAAGAAAGCCGTTATTTGGTTACCCAAAGAATTAGCTGGCCAGCGCAAGGATGGATTAACATTTCCGATGAACTTGCGAGTCAGTGAAATGCACTTGGATAAGCAGCGAATGTTTATCGGGATTATCAGGGACGTCACTCAAGAAAAAAAGGCGGATATGGAACTGAAAAAACTATCGGCTGCTGTGGAACAAAGCGCTATTTCGATAGTAATCACGGATTCAGAGGGGAATATCGAATACGTGAATCCTGCATTCTCGCATATTTCCGGTTATTCTCGTGAAGAAGCGCTGGGAAGGAATCCGCGATTCCTCAAAAGCGGAAAAACTCCTCCGGAAGTTCACAAAGAACTTTGGGAAACCATTCTCACAGGAAAGGTTTGGCGTGGCGAATTTATAAATGAAAAAAAGAGTGGAGAGCTATTCCTGGAAAAGACGGTTATTACACCTATTCGTAACTCAGAGGGTGCAATTACTCACTTTTTAGCTACGAAAGAGGACATTACTGCCTATGAGAAGGCTTTGCAAGCAATAAGAACAGCCGAAGAAGAAACAATTCGACTCAAGAATGAATTCATAGCCTCTATGAGCCACGAGCTTCGTAATCCCCTAAACCCGATCATCGGTTTTGCCAGAAGGATCCAGAGCAATATTGATAAAAATAAGTGGGATAAAATCAAAGGTCAGGCTCAGGATATCGAAGAAGCTGGTCTGTATTTGCTCGCGCTCATTAACGACATCCTCGATTATGCCAAGATCGAGGCAGATAAAATGGAGCTGTCTCCGGAGGTATTATCCATAAAAGAGACTATGGATAATCTTAAGCCCCAACTTGATTTTCAGATCAAAGAAAAAGGACTTAATTTAATAGTAGAAATTCCGGAATCCTTGCCTTCAATTTTTGCTGATCGAGTTAGGTTGACACAGGTAATATTGAATTTATTTTCCAACGCGGTTAAGTTCACACCTTCGGGCGGAACCATCAAGGTCATCGTTATGGCTAGTGGTGGCGAACTGGTTTTTACTGTGGAAGACAGCGGTATCGGCATTGCCCCTGAAGACCAAACAGCAATTTTTGAGCACTTCCGCCAAGTGGGTCGCAATCGTCAGGAGCAAAAAGGAACTGGTCTCGGTCTCGCCATCAGTAACAAGTTGGTGAAGATGCAAGGAGGCCAGATTCAGGTAGAAAGTGACGTTGGTCAGGGGGCCAGGTTCCGAGTCATATTACCCATTCCAAAAAAAGGAGATAATCATGGAAAATAACAAAAGTGGGAAAATCCTCGTCATCGACGATGAGAAAAGAAATTTGCGCCTGGCAGAGGATATTTTGGAAAATGAAGGCTATGAAGTGCTTTTAGCTGACTGCGGAGAAGAAGGCTTGC
Source organism: Nitrospinia bacterium (assembly GCA_029261755.1). Taxonomy (GTDB): domain Bacteria; phylum Nitrospinota; class Nitrospinia; order JACRGO01; family JACRGO01; genus JACRGO01. Next base: position 14,437 of record JAJDAS010000108.1, on the reverse strand, counting down.
GTCTGGCTAAAAAGGAGCAGCCGGATGTCATCTTGCTTGACATCATGATGCCGGGGATGGACGGCTTAGAGGTTTGCCGCAGATTAAAAGCCTCTGGTAGCGGTATGGAAAGAATTAAGGTCATCATAGTGAGCGCCAAAGCCCACACTGATGACAAGGTGGAAGGTCATGAGGCGGGAGCCGACGACTATGCCACTAAGCCCTATGACGAGGTAGTACTACTCGCCAGGGTGAAGACGCAGATCCGCACCAAACGAGCTGAGGATGAGGTACACCAAGTCCAACTTATTACTTGAGAAAAGAGTAAAAGAACGGACGCGGGAGCTACGGGAAAGCCAGCTCGAAGTTGTACAAAGATTAGGCAAAACCGCGGAATACCGTGATCCCGAAACAGGTTTTCACATTCTTCGGATGGCGCGTTACTCGGCTACTCTGAGTAAATCGGCTGGATTGAGTCCAGAGGAGTGTGAATTCCTCTTAAACGCTGCGCCGATGCACGACATTGGCAAAGTGGGAATCCCCGACAACATCCTGCTGAAGCCTGCGGCATTGACTCCAGAGGAGTTTACCGTGATAACAACTCATACCACGATTGGCGGGGAAATCCTTGACGGCAGCAAATCCCGTCTTTTGCAAATGGCGAGAGAAATTGCCCTTACTCATCACGAAAAATGGGACGGGTCAGGATACCCCAAGGGTCTTATAGGCGAAGAGATTTCAATTTATGGCCGGATTGTAGCCATTGCCGATGTGTTTGATGCCCTTACCAGCAAGCGGCCCTATAAAGAGGCCTGGACGGTGGAAAAGACGATGGACGAAATCCAATCTAAAAGCAAGCAGCACTTTGATCCCAATCTGGTCAGTCTTTTTGGAGAAATCCTACCTGAGATTCTGGAAATCAAAGCACAACTCTCGGAAGAAGGAGGAATCCATGGATAAACAAGAAAAAGTCCTTGTTGTCGATGACGAGGATAGCAACCGACGTTTGGTGGAAGATATCCTGGATGATGAGGGTTATGAAGTACTTCTCACTAAAAACGGCGAAAAGGCTTTGCGGATACTGAGGCAAGATTATAGCATTGGCGTAGTCCTGCTCGATATCATGATGCCAGTGATGGACGGTTACACTGTTTTGGCAGAAATGAAAAAGGATCCAAATCTGCGCCAGATTCCGGTAATAATGATCACCGCAGTGGATAAAACGAAAAGTGTGGTACATTGCCTCGGAAAAGGAGCAGATGACTATCTGACCAAGCCATTCGAGGAGGAAGTGCTGAAGGCGAGAGTCAAGGGTAGCCTGGAAAAATATCGTCTCTTGAGAGCGGAGCGGGATTTTTTCCAAAAAACTTTACGAGAGAGCTTGAAAGTTATTACCGATATCCTCTCGGTGGTTAATCCTCTGGCTTTTGGACGGGCTTCCCGTATACGTTTGTTGGTCAAGCAAATTGCAGTGTGTATGCAAGTTAAAAAAGCCTGGGAACTGGATATTGCGGCGATGCTTTCCCAACTAGGTTGCGTGACCGTGCCACCGGAAATTCTGGAGAAAGTGGCGCGAGGAAAACCATTGGTTCCAGAGGAGAAAGGTATTTACGACAAACATCCCGAAGTAGGGTGCAGCTTCATAGAGCACTTACCCGGACTTGGCGGAATTGCCAAAATGGTTCAGCATCAGAACAGGCACTACAAAAGTTCTGATGCGCCCACAACCGAGGCCATTCCTTTTGGGGCTCGGGTGCTTCATGTGGCGATAGATTTTGACACATTGGTCTCGTCAGGATTAGAGCCGCGAGAAGCACTCGACCAAATCAGTCAGCGGAAGGACTATTACGACCCTAAAGTGGTCGAAGCACTGACTGTGGTCATGAAAAAGAGTCTTAAGACCAATTTTGTAAGGTTTCAAGATATAGAGCCGGGGATGATCTTGGCTCAGAACATCCATTCCGCTGGTGATGTCCTGCTGGCAGCCAAAGGTCAGGAAGTTTCAGCATTCTTACGTGATCAGTTGAAAAATTTTACTCTCGTAACAAAGATTCCTGGAATGGTTGAAGTTTTTAAAAATAAATAATGCTTGATAGGAATTTGCTTTTTTGGGTTTTATAGATAAAAAGAAGTTTTTTGTGTTTGGTCACGCATCCAGGAAGTTATCTTACGTTTCATTGAATTATCCCGGCATAAGCTGAAACTTAAGCTATACGCATAATGACCCCTTTTTCCGTTTCACCTCATTCCTTTTTCTATAAAATCCACAATTATTCATCTTTTTCAATTTTTAGAATCATCTCTGTGTACTTTGCCACTTCTTCATCTTCGGTTCGCAACTCTTCATCATAATTTTCCTCATCAAGATACATCTGCGGCATACGGCAATTATTACCGAATAGTATGCATTTTGTCGGTTTGTCTGGATTACGATTAAGGAACGTTGAAACAAACTGCTTTTTTACATTAAAGTCTAGGACAATTTTGTTTATGATATTTTTATGCATCACAACCTCCGAACCGCTTATGTCATCGAACTTGACTTTAATCAAATCTTGCTTTTTTAATTCCCTTAACTCTTTAGCATGTTGCTGATCCATGGGCATCTCCTTTTTTATGAAAATTTCATTATCATTAAAATCTACTTTTTCAGACTTGATGGTTAACTCATTTATTTTATCGAAAAGTTTATCAGGATCATAGGGCTTTTCTAAGAAATCGTCCATTCCGGCTTCCCAATATTTATCCCCTATTGATAAATTCCCGGTTACAGCCATTATTGGAAAATATTTTACTTTCCTTCGAATAATTTTCGTTGCTTCATAACCATTCATCAGAGGCATATCGATATCCATTAAACAAAGATCGTATTTCCCTTCGTTTTTTTGGGCTTGTTCAATAGCTTCTTCTCCATTTGAGGCCATGTCAAACTCGTAGCCCCAAATATCCATAAATTCACTAGCAAGCATTTGAAGAAGCTCATCGTCTTCCGCGATTAAAATCTTCATTTTATCAATCCTTTTAGCCCAACGTAAAAGATCAGTTGACATGGCCATTATACAGAGAAACAAAAGGCAACTGGCTGTTTATTTTGGCTCCTGAATTTGCCCAGAGATTAGCAAAATGGTGCATGAAAGTCAAAAACTTCCTTCTTCAAGGCGCATTTCTCCCGGTACCCTTTCGAATATTTTTGAAAAACTTCAGGGGAAAAAGGATTGATCCACAAGGTAGGCATCGTCTGGAGTGAAAAAATCCGATGCCGCTGGCGGGTGGTTATTGCCATAAAGGGGTCTGCTTTTGGGTTTTTCTTCCTTCTTTGATTCCCTAATTTTACCAGAAGGCAGGTTTCAGAATTCAGGAAACAGGAGGGCAGAGGCAAAGAAATCATTGGCCATTTTGCTTTGCGTCATTTGCCTTCGGCGTCAATTGGTGTACATTGGAAAAGCGTGAGGGGGATTTTTTTGGAGTTATGGTTTATTGAGGCATTCATCATGGTTATCAACATTTCGTAGAGTAATCTCTCCTTTATCGGGGCCGTATTCCCAGGTCATCCGGTATTTCTTATTTATGTATGCTTCAAAAACTTTGTCACTTAAATCCCCTACAGCACCTTCCACCTCATGGGTCTTTAGTCCTGGATAGCGAGGGTTGGATGCTAACTGTTCCAATCGTTTCGCCAATTGCTTTTTTACCTCACCAGGCAATTTTTCCGCCTGGATCTCGAACCGCTTGGTGGTAAACAGAACGAATTTTGTTTTCATTTTTCCGTGGAAAGGTTCAAGTTTTTGACTAACGCCCCCACTGAGGTATGACGGCGAATCCTACCCTTCTTGATATCCTCCGAGGCCTGTTTTTCGCCTTTCTGCCATCGGGCCGTCCAGTAATATTTTTGGTTAGCGGGAATGGATACCCGAGGATGGAGCACTATAGCGCCATCATCAAGCTTCTCGCACAAAAAGAGGGATACTCCTGTCGGAATAAAATCTTTTGGAATCGTTACCTGATTCCGTTTGCTTAACAATATTTCCTTAGTTTCCATGATTTTTCTCCTTTTTTTGAACTAGGTTAACATGATGCGGAATTTCCGTCAAGCTGAAATACGGATGGAGCGGAGCGAAAGGCGCTTGGCGCGGAGAGCGGAGGGAGGAAGAGTGAAGGAGAGAGGTAAAGAAATCAAACGAACCTCTTACGCTCATAACTCTCCTTACTTTTCTTGAATTGCCTCATCAATCAAATCCGCCGCCGTAAATGCTTTTCCAGAATCGGAAGAAGTTTGTTTACGTCAAGGGGTTTGGCTAGGTAGGCGGAAACTCCTGTTTTTAAGGCTTCATTTTGCTGCCGGCTGAAGGCGTCCGCCGAAAGAGCTACGATGGGGATTTCCTTTCCTCGCGGCAGGTCCCGGATTTGCCGGGTTGCCTCCAGGCCGTCCATTTCCGGTATATGCATGTCCATTAATATTAAATCCGGCTTGAGTTCCATTGCCATTTTCACTCCCAATTTTCCATCGCTGGCGATCTCTACATCCAGCCCCAGTTCGTAAAATAGGGCTCTCACCATTTCTTGATTCATGCTATTATCCTCTCTCATCATTAAAAAGGGGTAATTATGTCGCTTTTGGCTTTTCTTGCTCCTTATGCACGAACCAACTTCTTGTTTATGAGGCAATTAATCCGTATAATTGAATCATAAAATGATGCAATTAGGAGGGTTAATTGACTCAATATGTTTGGCAATTAAAAGAATGGCCCAATTTTTATTGGGACGATAAGGCCTTACTCAAGCTTATCAGCGGATGTCGTTTGCAACAGGGAAAGCTTTTGGCAAAAATATCTTCTTTGGGCTTGCCGTATGAACAACAAGCCCAAACTGATATTCTGCTTGAAGAGGCAATAACAACCTCGGCTATTGAAGGAGAAAGGCTCCACCCTGACTCTGTCCGCTCATCTATTGCCCGCAAACTGGGGCTTCCCTCTGCCGGATTACCTGTTGATCGGCATTCTGATGGACTGATTGCTCTTCTTTTGGATGCCACGCAAAATCACTCCAAACCATTAACTAAAGAACGCTTGTTTGGCTGGCATGCCGCCCTCTTTCCTACCGGTTATTCCGGCTTGCATCGAATTGTAGTTGGTAATTGGCGTGGTTCCGAGCCGATGCAGGTGGTCTCAGGAAGAATCGGGCAGGAAACCATACATTATGAAGCGATGCCTTTTGATGGGGTAGAAGCTGAAATGAACATTTTTCTGCAATGGTGGAAGGAAAGTCTTGGCAGCATGGACGGACTTATCAGAGCTGCCACCGCCCATTTTTGGTTTGTTAGCATTCATCCCTTTGAAGATGGTAACGGCCGCATTGCCAGAGCCTTAACCGATATGGCTTTGGCTCAGGATGATCATCAACCTATGCGTTATAACAGTCTTTCTTCGCAGGTCAATACTGAAAGAGATTCCTACTATAACGTTCTGGAACGGACACAAAAAGGTAGTATGAATATCACCTCGTGGCTGGAGTGGTTCTTAGGATGTTTTAGCCGAGGCATAGTGAACTCAGAAAATATTATAACGCTGATTTTCAATAAAGCGGCTTTCTGGTACCGTCATTCTCAAACAAAATTATCCGACCGCCAACGAAAGGTAATCAATAAACTTTTAGACGCTGGCATAGGTGGTTTTGGGGGAGGAATGACCAATCGCAAATATGCTTCCATAACCGGCGTTAGCAGGGCTACTGCCACTCGTGAGCTTCAACATTTAGTTGGACTTCACATTATTAAACCTAATCCAGGCAAAGGCAGAAGCGTTAGTTACGATTTAATTTGGGAGGGTTAGGCGCTGGGTGCAGGGCTCAAAGGGCAGTAGGCGGTAAGGAGTAAGCAGAAGACAGGAAAGTTGTTGCGAGTCATTTGGCTTCGCCGTCATTTGTGGATTGGCCTCACTGCTTACTACTCTCCTTACTTTTCTTGAATTGCCTCATCAATCAAATCAGCCGCTTTTTGATGGTTGTTTTCATTAAATGCCTCCTCAACTTGCCTTAAAATTTCCACATAAGGGGAGTCAAAATCCTCGCATAGAGGCGTCATTTTTCTGATCTGATCCTCCACCTCGCTAGTGAGATAGAAGGGAATTTTTGATAACGTTCGGAACTCCTGGAGCAATTTGGCCTCAACTTTTTCCGGTAAAGGTTTAGTGGGCTTGGAAGATTCTCGCTTAAAAGGTTTATCCCAACGTAAATGCTTTTCCAGAATCGGGAGAAGTTTGTTCACGTCAAGGGGTTTGGTCAAGTAGGCGGAAACTCCTGCTTTTAAGGCTTCATTTTGCTGCTGGCTGAAGGCGTCCGCCGAAAGAGCCACGATGGGGATTTCCTTTCCTCGCGGCAGGTCCCGGATTTGCCGGGTGGCCTCCAGGCCGTCCATTTCCGGCATATGCATGTCCATTAATATTAAATCCGGTTCGAGTTCCATTGCCATTTTGACTCCCAATTTTCCATCGCCGGCGATCTCCACATCCATCCCCAGTTCGTAAAATAGGGCTCTGACCATTTCTTGATTCATGGCATTGTCTTCTATCATCAAAATTTTATTATCCTTGGAAAAGTGAAAGTCATTCCAATCGACTGTTTTTTGAACGGAAAGCTGTGCGTCGGTTTCCACCAGTGGGATTTTCACCGAGAACACGGAACCCTTTCCCAGTTCACTTTGAATTTCTATCTCTCCGCCCAGCAACTCTGAAACCCTTTTTACAATAGCTAACCCCAGCCCCGTTCCTCCGTAATTGCGGGTGGTGGAGGAATCGGCCTGCTCAAAAGATTCGAAAATGGATTCGTGACGGTCTTTGGAGATGCCAATGCCCTCGTCTTTCACCTGGAACAGAATGAAGTCATCTTTTCTCAGAGCCCTGATTCTGACAGTCTTCCCTTGCGAGGTAAACTTGATGGCGTTGCTAACTAAATTCATGAGGATCTGATTGAGTTTAGTGCGGTCGGAACGGACAACCTTGGGAAGATCAGGGGCAAAATCATAATTGAACCGGATGCCTTTTTGGATGGCCTGGGCCTTATTGATATGATAGATGCCCTGGACCAGAAGCTTGAGGTTCAAGTCTTCCTCGGAAATGGAAATTTTTCCGGCTTCGATCTTGGAAAGGTCAAGGATGTTATTGATCAACTCCGATAAATTTTCCGCGCTGGCTTTGATATTTTTCAGGAACTGAATGAACTTGCTTTTCCGCACGTTCTCTTTGCCCTCTTTCAGTAAAATCTGGGAGAACCCTACGATGGCATTGAGAGGAGTGCGGATTTCATGGCTCATGTTGGCCAAAAAATAGGACTTGGCGTTGTTTGCCGCCTCCGCTTCCGCTTTAGCCTTTCTCAACTCTCGTTCCGCCTGTTCTCGTACGCCAAGCTCCATCTTCAACTGTTTGTTTGCTTCTCTCAATTCCAATGTACGTTCGGTTACTTGTTCCTCAAGATTCTTAGCATATTGCTCAAGCTTAAGATCACGTTCCTCTATATGGCCTAGCATCTTGTTAAAACCTTCGATCATGGTTCCCATTTCGTCTTTGCCGTACTTTTCCACCCTTGTTGAGTAATCCTGTTTTTCGGAAACCTCTCTAATGGAACCGGCTAAAAGGGAAATCGGGTCTGTGATAATCCTCTGAAGCTTCGACCATAAGAAAAATGCTGTCAAACAGGAGACCAACAAAACGAGACCGGCCATTAAAATGGTAATTTTCATCTCTCCGAAAAATTCCTTCAAATCCGAGCGGAGATAAATCACTCCGGCCTTCTCATTATCGAAAACGATATCTTGGAACAGGACAAGATGCCCCTTTTCGTATTTGTGTCCCTCCACACCTGGAACAGACGGGAGAGAACCGGATTCCTTTCCATCTCGGAAATAAGAGGCGAACAGTCGGCCATCCCGGGTATAAACAGCGGCTGAAACCACTTGATTGTCGAGTTTAAGAGCGGACAAAGTGGTTGTCACATATTCCGGGTCGTTAAAAAGGAGAGCTGCCCTTGTATTGGCGGCGATCATTTTCGCTTCCAGGGAAAGGTCTTTGGTGGTTTCGTTCCATTCCATCATAAAGCTGCTGGCGAGGAAGGCGATGCAAGCCAGGGTCAAAGCGATGGCGGTGGCCAGCATGGAGAGGATCGTCAGCTTTAGCTTGATTGGATAGTCTTTGAATGATATGAAGCGATTAATCATAAAGTGTATTCGTATGTGTTCACGGGCTTTTTCGTACGCTTTTAAAGGTTGCCGTTTACCAGTACCGGTGGAGTACTGGAGTACTGGAGTAATGGGGCCAGGGCTTCCGTTTACCAATGCAATGGAATCGTTTGCCTATGTATCCTGCACGCTAAACCGGACGTTCGTTGGCCTGTGGTTTTTCCAGTACTCCAATACTCCATCACTCCGGTACTCCCTAATTGTTTGCCCTGGTGGTTATGGATAGTTTCAGGAGTTCCGAACTGAGGTAAAGTCCGGCACGGCGTGCGGAATGGCTATTGGTTTCAAACAGGACCCGTTCACCTTTCATTACCAGATTGATTACCCCGCCCTGTTGGATGAACCCCGGTGTGTCGCCCACCGTCAAAATATTCCTGCCTTCCAAAGAGCCCAGAATAAACGGCATTCGATCTTTCTCGGATCCGGAGATAAAGAGGATTTGGCATCCGAACGCTTTGTTAATATTTTTTATTCTTTTTACAACCAGATCCCTGCCTTTTACTGTTTTCCCTTCCACGGAATCAAAATAGGCATTAAAAGGATCCTTGCCCAATATACATAGATTGAAAAAAGCAGGGTCTTCCTGGTAGGATTCGGCAGGCCACTTAACAAATCTGGTGAAATTAAAGATAAAGCCGGCCTTGATCTGGTATTCGGAAAATTTGAGAGGTTCAGCAGTTGCTTTTGCAAGGATGAGTGCAGTTGCAGCAATGGTGATTAAGCTGGTGAGTTTCAAAAATCTAACAAGAGATATTTTAGATTGTTGATTTCTGATTTTAGATTTGTGGCAGGCTTTTTTTAATTTTTTCATTGTGAGAGACAAATGCTAATAATCAACGTGTAAACATCCAACAAAAGATATTTCTCTGCGCCTCTGCGTTAAATTTATTTTTTTTAAACTGTGAGAGAATGTAGCATTTTGGCTCCACAGCCCTGACGGGACTATGGAGCCAGCATCAGTATGTGACCTTGACATTAAAAAACCAGGTGCGGCCTGGTTGTGGATGGTATGGTGGAATGAAACCAGGGGGGTTAGGATTGGTGTTGGCATTCCATTGGGTTCTGTCGCTGGAACCGGCCTGTCGTCCCACCCCGTAGTAATCTTCATCAAATATATTTTTTACAATCAACTGGGGCTCCACTTTCACTCTCTTCAACCACTTGCCTCCGATATTTTTTCCGGTGAGAGTTAAATTCGCCTTGGTATAACCCGGGGCATGGTTTGCAAAGTAGGAGTTGGTGGCGGGAACCTTCCGTTTGCCAACATGGTTTACTCGGAAATTAATATTGAGATGGTCGTAAAGCGTCAACCAGTTGAAGCCCGCGTTGAATTTATGTTGGGAGGAGTGTTCAATCTCCTTCCAACTCCCTCCTTCCTGTTTGTCTTGCGTATAAATATAGTTAAAGTAAAAGGTAAGATTCTCCATGGCTTGAAGGTCTACATTGGTGGAAAAACCCCTTACCCAGGATTTTCCAGAATTGACGTAACTCTCTCCTCCTGCCTTGGTTGGGTCGGACACGAGAGAAATCGCATCCTTCAGTTCGGAATAGAAAAAGTTGAACTTGATGTCCAAATCGCTAAAATAGTCGCGGTTCTTATTGGAAAACAGTTTGATGTTATTTTCGATTTCATAGGTGGCGATTTTTTCCGGGGTGAGATCCGAACTTCCTCTGAATTCATCGTACAACTCAAAAATACTGGGTTGCCGAAAAGCCGTTCCGTATAAAAGCTTCATTCGCCATTCATCAATGGACGCTCCCCATTCTTTTACCGGCAGTTTTAAGGTTACGCCTATCCTGGGGTTCATTGTGGTGCCATACTCTGTGCTATAGTCGTAACGTGCTCCGAGTGAATAGGAAACATATTCGTTATACCTGCTGTCAAACACTCCATACAATGAAAATTCATCTTCATTAATGGTGTTGGCAATTGTAGACTGATAAAGACCCTGGCCGCTATTCGCCGTCACCCATGAAGAGTTAGTGGTTGAGGACCGCCCTCCCTGTTCCTGATTCAGGGAAATAACCTGGTTCATTTTTTCGCTGATCATAAAGCGTCCGCCGATGAGCAAGTTCGAGGCTTCACTTATTGAAAAAAGCGCCTGTTCTTCTATAGCAGCTTGAGTACTGTAGCTGTGATAGGTCTTTGCCATGTTTTTGAATCGATAGGTATACTCAAAACCGGTATCGGGCATTTGGCGGTTGACCCTGAACCAGACGGACGATTTCAAATTGAACCAATCAGTAATTTGAAAATCATGTTTTCCAAAGATGTGGTAGTTTTGGTAATGGACGAGGAAGTCGGGGTCGGCGGTCAAGTATTCAAATCCGGGGACGTAGCTTCCCAGGCCGTCTTTTTTATCCCAAAAAGAAAAACCTATTCCCGCTTCCTTGGTGCCGAGGGCCGCCGATCCACCGGGATTGATGTAGAATAAATTCAGACGGGCCGCTATATCATCTTTTGAAGTATTGAAGCCGTCTCTAAGAGGGTTTCCTCCTGTGGGGTTTGCGACATTTGTCTGATATGCTCCATTGGTGGCATAATTTTGAGTCAGGATATTGGGCTCCACATTATTATGAAAGTAGTTGCCCGGGTCGGGCCTGTTCTTTCCGTCATCACCATCGCTATTATATTTGCGTAAAGCTACGGAATAGTGGAAATCATGTTTTTTGCCTCCGTATCTGAGGTCCACCGCCCTGGTACCGTCTTGGCCCACCCATGGTTTCAGGTATATTTCATTATCTTTTTTTTGTTCTTTTTTGGTGATGATGTGTATGATTCCGGAAAAGGCATTGGAACCATACAGGGCCGAGCCCGGTCCCTGGATTATTTCAATCTTTTCAATATCATGAAGCATCTGTTGATTTCCCCATCCCATGGACCAATTGAAGGAGATATGGTTCTGGATGATATCGTCCACCATGATCAATAGTTTGGTATTTCCAGGGTCGCCGCCTATTCCTCTGTTCAAGCCATGGACAGGATACTCTCCTCCGCCGTCTTCATATGTGGCAAAATCAAAGCCGGGCAGATCTTCCAGAATTTCCACTAAATTTTGGTACCCACGCCTTTCAATCATTTCCGGTGTGATAACGGTAATATTTGCAGGCGCCTCGCTAATATCCTGCTCATGCCGGGAGGCAGTGATTACCTTTGCGCCCATCAATTCTTCCAGACTCAAGCCAAAAACATCGCTTTTTTCCTTTGCGAATAGAGCTGGGTTGTTTATGGACTGGGTAAGCAAAAAGATTAAAAGCGAAAAAAGAAATTTCATGTTGTTCATGCTTTCTAAGATGTTTAATAAAACTAACTACAGAGGTTCAACGTTCAGAGTTCACGGTTCAAGGTTAAAAGCCTAACCAAAGATATTTAAAATTTTATAGCGCCTGATTATGTTTTTGGAGCTTTAATATTAACGCAGAGACGCAGAGGACGCAGAGAAAAAAATAAAAAGAGAAAACAAAGAATTCTTCACAAAGAGAAAAAGAGTAAAAGAATAATCAAATTTTCGGTTTTCCTCTTTAACTCCTTTACTCTTTGTGAACAATAATAAAAAAGTTTTTCTCCGCGTTCTCTGCGCCTCTGCGTTAAATTATTATTATTTCAATTGTTGAAAGTTTGCTTAAAAGTACATGTGGCCAACCTTGAACCTGGTAACCTCAATAATCGTTAATCATATCACAAATCTCTTAACCCTTGGGATGAAATCTACCACATGCAAAGGTTTCGTGGCGAAATCATTGGCGCCCATTTGAAGGACTCTTTCCCGATCCTGTATGTCGGTGCTTGAGGTAATGATTATAACAGGCACCAATTTTGTCAGCGGGTTTTCCCTGATACGTTCCAGAACTTCAAAACCGGTCATCACCGGCAGGGAGAGGTCTAACAGTATTAAATCCGGGGTGGTATCTCCCAACAGGTTGATGCCTTCTTCCCCGTCTAACGCTTCCACAACATCGGACCCAATCTGAAGCATATTTTCCTTGAGCCATAGGCGGGAGAAATCGTCATCATCTATAATGGCCACCAACGGTTTTCTTTCCGGCAACTGTGCATAGAAAGTGCTCCCTTTCCCTTCAACTGATTCTACCCTAAGTGTTCCCTCATGGGCCTCCATGATGTCGTTGCAAAGAGGCAAGCCCAGGCCGGTTCCTTTTTCCCCTGCCGTTCCTTTTTTGGTGGTTACCTCTTCATGTTTGAAGATGATTGGAAGTAATTTCTCGCTGATGCCGATACCGGTATCTTCAACCGCAATGGTGGCCGTAGAACCGGTGGGAACAAAAATCCTTATGTGATCTCCTTTGTGGCAAAATTTGATGGAGTTCGAAACTAAATTACTCACCACTTCTCCCATCAGATCGAAATCGGCAAAAATTCGTGTGGCCCGGGGAACCTCATTGATCAATTCAATTTCTTTTTCCCTGGCAAGGTAGCTCAAGTTTCCTATGACGGAGGCAGATGTCTGAAATACATCAAGGAATTTTTTTTGCGGAACGATCTTACCTGTTTGGAGCATGCTGATGGTCAGTAACTTGTCAACCATTTTAATGAGCCCTTTTCCATTATCAATGACTCGATCCAACATTTTTTTGTGTTTTTCGTGCAGGGAGGGCTCCTGGTCTTCCTGCATAACGGACAAGAAGCCTAATATGGATGTGAAAGGCGCCTTTAGATCATGGGCCATGAGCGAAACAAACTTATCTTTTAACTTGGTAGCCTCTTCCGCCTTTTCCCTGCTTTCTTTTAATTGTGCAATGAATTCCTGAGTATTCAGGGCCGATTGAATTCTTGCGCGAAGAACCACCTCATTAAAAGGTTTATTGATAAAGTCCATGGCGCCCGCTTCAAAGCATTCCAGTAATAACTTGTCGTCGGTGTCACCGGTAGACATGATCACAGGGATTGCATTATGCGTGGGGTGGGCCTTGAGTTGTTTAAGCAGGTTCACCCCATCGATTCCAGGCATATAGACATCCATTAAAATTAGGTGGATGGACTTGCTTTCGAGGATTTGGAAAAGATAGTTGGGGTAGGTGGTATGGGTAGGAGTATGGCCGAAAGAGGCAACGAGTTTTGATAACTGCTGAAGGATGATTCTTTCGTCATCGATGATCAGGATATTAGCCATGAGATCTCTTTTATCTTCGGCGGAATACACATGCTTTCAAAGGGAGGTGGAGCATCCATAACGTACCAAAAAACGCCATAGTGAGCAACCCTTTTCTTTGTTGAGCATGTATTAGGTAGAGTATTCTGAATACGGGTGTAAATTGACTTCCTATCTCTTAAGTTGCCTTGATCCCGATGGGTGACTGAAACGGGCTCGGTGAGTTCGTCAATCAAAACCAAAGAAATTGCGGGTGCTGGAAAAGGGAATAAAAATAAGCCAACTTATTTATACGCAAAAATTAAAGGAAGGATTTTTATTTATATTTTTGCGAACGGGAGGGGTTTACGCTTGACAACGAGCCTTCTAATGGGTGACCCCTTTTCCAAAGGAATAAATGATTATCTTATAGCGCTCCTCGACCTTTCCAAGGATTTCGTAAAACTTATTTCGACCCTCATCATCGAGAGAGATATCTTCCCTCCGGTTTCCACGGTTCATGACGTGGTAAAACGAGCCTTCATATTCTCTGTTTTTGAGTTTCTAATAAAGAAGATTGTACTTCCCTTGCCTGTGGCGATTTCAAGCCTTGGTGTGCGAAGTTTAGATGGGTCCCTTTAATCCGCCATAGAGTATTTAGGTAAGGCGTCCCTTGAATAACCTCACGGCTCAATCGTTCGATTCACTTTTTCATAGTCATCAGATATTCCACGAGTTCATGTACCTTTGTTGAAGGGTTATCCGTGCCACTGGTCTTGTGGAATTCTTCGAGCTGCTTGGCTCTGGTTAAAGCCTCAGGGAGTTTTTGCTCCACTGTTTTAAAAATCTGCCGACGTCCTTTTTCATAGTCTGGGATGTGAGTTTTGAGTTTCGATACCACGAGGGCGCAATTAGAATCATTCCCGGCTGCACAAAAAGAACTGGTGGTGTAAGTGTAGTGAAGGAACAACCATATTTCAAAACACGGAATAGATGTAATTGCGTGAAGTTCAGCTCCATTTTTCAGCCGCGTAGACCGGATTTTATCCAGGGCAGGGGCGTAAGTGGTGTGCTTATCTCTGTCGAATACGCAGTACACACGATCATAGGTGGGATCTTTATTGAATTCTTTGATTGCAAATTT
>JAJDAS010000107.1 GCA_029261755.1 Nitrospinia bacterium | reverse complement strand
GAAGACAGAAAGACGAAAAGCAGGGGACAGGTGCGAAGATCGCAGAGCCTCTCGGAGAAGTAAAAAATTACGTATCAGTGCAAAGTAATTCTAAATTTTAAATTTCCAATCTAAAATTTCCAATCTCCAATATTTCTCCCTAAAAAAACAGTTGGTTCAGTTAAAAATCAGTAAGTTCTTACGAAGGTAGAATTATCCGTGCCCTCTCCCGCCAGATAAGGGCCTCCTCGAATTTTTTCTCCCCTACTCCGGCAAGGAAACCTAACTTTGCGGCTTCGGGAGATTTTTTTAACATCCACGAACGGGCGGCATGATTCAATGCCTGGGCGGGTTTCCCTTCTTTTAAACACTCCGCGCCTATGGCTGTCTCGCGACGGGCAGCGAGGGTGATGGCAATTAACCCCTCCAACTCACAACCGCATCGGATACACTGGGCGGCGTCGGAATTGGCCTTATTGCATGAAGGGCACTTTATTTCCATTATTCTTCCAGGTAAAAAATCATGTCTTCCAAAGACTCATTGACGTCGGACAAGGTTTCCCAGTCATGTTCATTCACGGCTTTCAGGCTTTTAGCCAATAGATCGTGAATTTCCTTTGCGTCTTCCTCATTGAGGGATTCCGACAGTTTTTCCGCGCGTATTCGAAGCTCCTTGGCCTTGGAAATGAGGTCGCCTTTTTCTTCACCCACCGAAATGTCAATGACATCCTCTTCCATGGACAACATGGAGGCCACATTTTTTTTGGCCGCATCGAGATCCAGGCTGCGCTGGACATTTTTGGTATCCATGATGACTTCTTTGGAAAGCCCGGTGGCCTTTTCCATTGCCGTAACCTTTAAAATCCCATTGATGTCCAGTTCCAGGTTGAGGACCATTTTGTTTCCGGCTGGAACCTTGCTCAATCCTTCCACCATAAAATTGCCGATGAAAGTATTATCACCAGCCAAGGACTCTTCGCCCTGGTAGATATTGACCTCTACCTTTTCCTGTTCGTCATGCGAAGTTTGGAAGACCTCTGCCTTGCTCACCGGCAAGGGGGTGTTCCGATTTATGATGGGAATATAGACGTCGGGGCGCATCATCCCCTGGTATTCGTCAATGGCGCTGGTCCCGAATGTATGGGGGGTGATATCCACCAGGATGGAATGGGTATCATGGCCGGCTATCATTCCTCCCTGGATGGCGGCCCCCATGGATACGATGAGGTCCGGGCTAATTTCATAGCGAGGTTCCAGCCCGAACTCTTTCTGGATGATTTCGTGTACCAATGGAGTGCGGGTGGTTCCTCCAACCAGTATAATTTTGTCAATATCCCTGGGCAGAATGGATGCATCTTTCAAGCACATATGGATGCAATCCAGGGTTTTTTGAAGCAGGGGCCGGATCATTTCTTCATAATCCAGCCTTTGAATCTCTATATCCAGATGATGATCCTGGAAAATAAACTCTTCCCGGATTTTCGCGTAAGGATTGTCGGACAGCTCACGTTTCGCCTTTTCCACCGAAGCTCGCAGGCGGCTCCTTGCCTTTACATCCTGGCTAAGGTCCGTCCCCTTTTTATTCTTGAACTCTTCCGCCACATGATTCATCAACAAGTCGTCAAAATCATCCCCTCCCAGGTGGGTATCCCCATGGCTGGCTTTGACCTCCACAATGCCGTCTTCCACCACTACCAGGGAAACGTCAAAGGTCCCTCCCCCCAGATCGTAAACCAGCATTTTGTGATTTTCCTTGTGGCCCGCGTCGTAAGCAACCGCCGCCGCTGTCGGCTCGTTAATGATCCTTGCCACATCCAATCCGGCCAGGGCGCCCGCATCCTTGGTGGCCTTGCGCTGGGCGTCGTCAAAATAGGCAGGCACGGTAATGACGGCCTTTTTGACCTCTATACCCAGGTGGTTTTCCGCCTGTTTTTTCAGTTCGGAAAGAATGAAGGAAGAGATTTCCTCGGGAGAAAACTCCTTATCCCCCAGCGGGATTTTGATGCTCTCCCCCATTTTTCTTTTAATGGACAATACGGTGGCTTCCGGATCGGAAACCGCTTGGTTTTTTGCGGCCATTCCCACAAGTAGATTGCCGGATTTATCCACGCCCACGCAGGAGGGCATGATGGGTTGATTATCAATATTGATAATTACCGGTTTGCCGTCTTTTAAATACGAGATTTCCGAGTTAGTGGTTCCGAGATCAATTCCCACAATCGTTTCCATCCTCTTGCTCCTTTTCGTTTTGATTTTGAAATTTTAACCTCAGCCATTTTTAGAATCTGCCCATGAAACAAAAAGCCCGGCGATATCTCCCGGGTAACCGTATCCTCCGGCTGGGAGGATTCATACTCCACGGAAACAGCGGACATCCGGGTGGGATCAAAGGGTTTTCCAACGGTTTTGATTCTGGTGATTCCTTCTTTTTTCAGCAGTTCATCCAGGTGGGAAAAGGCGATATCAAACCCTTCCTGAAATTTGTTCCAAACCTTTTCCCAATTGTTATAATCATTGAAAAGGCTTTTTGTAGGCTGAACGCCCAACCTTTCCTTAAGCCTCTCCATTCTTTCGAAGACTCCAGTCAAGGACAAGAAAAGCCCTCGGCTAGCCTGGGTATCCCCCTCGTTTTTCTCCTTGTCCCACTTCAACATCCAATCCTGGATGTCCTGAACAGTGACCTGGAAACCGG
>JAJDAS010000106.1 GCA_029261755.1 Nitrospinia bacterium | reverse complement strand
TTATCTTTCAATACACCCGTCAAGATCCATTCGTAATAGAAGGAGTTCTTTCGTTCCGTTAGGAAATACCAGATGGGATTGAAGGGAAGGGAGAAAATAGTTTCGTCCGGTTTAGTGTTTTCCTTCACATATTTGGTAATCTCCGTCACCATCCGGTGTTCATTTTCTTGGACCATCAGGTGCGCTTTTTCTATTTCCAGAGGCGTCCGGCAATCCCTCATGGCCCCGATGGAGCCTACGTAAAAACCGTTGTTCCAAGTGACGTCAAAGAAAAAATACCCAAAAAAAACG
Organism: Nitrospinia bacterium; assembly: GCA_029261755.1. Classification (GTDB taxonomy): domain Bacteria; phylum Nitrospinota; class Nitrospinia; order JACRGO01; family JACRGO01; genus JACRGO01. The sequence continues at coordinate 4,305 of JAJDAS010000106.1, read as the reverse complement.
GAGAGCATAGCAGCCTTTCCCACCCAAATCAATCTTGTTGAAAGATGGGATAAACCCGGCAGTTGCCGCACCCATGTCGTAACGCCTTGCCCCACACGATAATGGTAATAGGCCATGAGCAGATAAAAGGGTGGAAGGACCCGAAACATGGCGTCAAAGCCGGCGCGGAAGAGGATGAGTCCGTAAGCCCCTATCCCGAAGAGGGCGGTGACCGTAACCATCAGATCACGACTCTCCCACAATCCCCGCCGCCAACGAAGGGCGGAATGAATTAGAGCGCCGAAATAAAGAAGATAAGGCAAGTGGAAGAGGGAGGTTTCAAAAATTTCCTGTATGTTTCTCTTTTGCCACAGGGTTTCATCCAGGAGGGAGGGGATGGGAGTGGACCACAGTTCCCGGGTTTTCAATAGGATATTCAGGTAGTCAGACGTCTTCTCGGCAAAGCCGATTTTCGAAAGGAAGGTGATATAAAAGACCAGGGAAGCGATGACCGCCAACAACAAAAAGAAAAGGAATTCCGCGCTGAAGAGCTTTTTCTTGAGATCATGGAAACCCAACCTTCCTTTTCCGGCCAGCCAGGTACCCACTCCAATGGTTGCTGCCAGGGAAAAGGCGATGAGGCCTATATCTCTTCTGAAAAAAAAAAGGTGAAGGAGGCCATAAAGACGCTAAGGGCAAGGTTTTTCAGGTGGGGCCGTTCCGCCAGTCGATAGAGAAAGTAGAGATTCACCACTATCAGGAGGGGGAAGTATCGGTTGTAATAATAGGAAGGCGCTGCAAGGAGTAAAAGGGGAGGTAGCCAGGACCAGGCGCCGCTCATCAACCGTCTGGATAGAACAAGGGTCAGAGCCGCCATGAGGGAGGTAAGGGGAATCCACATCAACCTGCCGGTCTCAATGGTTGCTCCGAACCATTTGAAGAAAAAGGCCAGCATGTAGTATCGACCAGGCTGGTAAGCGTAAAAATCCCTATTGATCAATTCGCCGTCCAGAAAACGGGCAACGCCGCTGTATATGACCCCTTCATCCCATAGGTTCAGTCCATACCGGTAAAAGATAAACTGATAGGCCATGGAAAAAAAGAATAAGGCACATAGGGGATAATCGATTCGTTTATTCCACATTTTGTAATTGTATTCCTTCATCTTCCAGGGTTCGTTCTTCTTTTGGGTACTTGGCTTTGATTGCTTCCGTAGCATCGTTCAGGAATCGCTCCATTTCATGGGATGCCGGGGCGTAGCCTCCAAACCGGACCTTTTCCTCCATGCCTTCGATTTCTTTGTGGGTAGCCAGGCTTCCCAGCTCTTTCGATAGAGAAGATAGCTGAATAAAAAAGTCCAGGGCTCTTCCTTCCACCATCATGGACCTGCATTCCTGGAGACTCGTTAAAAAATCTTCCCGCGACATCTCCTTGGGTACCCCGGACTCCCCATCCTCTTTCCGGGATTTGTATTTGTACAGAAAATACGCCAAACACGGCAAGACGAAGGTGGCGAAGACCGCTAACCACAGAATTTTCATCACCATCCCGGCGAAGCGGGCCTTTCCCACAATGATGTTCACCGCGTTTGTTTTCAGAATCTCCTCTTTGGCGCCTGGCCGGTAATGGAATTTGATTTCCATGGGGGAAAAGGTAAACTCTCCAGCTTTCTCAGGGACCAAGGCATAGTGGTAAAGCAATTTCTGATGCCCTTTTTCAGATCTGGTGGACGACTTCACATCTCCAAGCCGCAATCCCTTAGGGGGAGTGAATGCTGGCGGGATAATGACGCCGTCATGCCCAAGATTTTCGATTTCCACCACCAGGTGAAACTTGGTTTCCACGACGCATTTTTCCCTGTCCACAAACATTCTTACTTCCGGGGGCAGTCCGATATCAACCGGAGGCAGGTCTATCGCGAAAACGTTGGCGGGAAGAAGCAATAAAAGGAAAAGGGCTGTCTTCATAGATTGTCGAATCTTCACTGTCCACCGTCATGTAAAGCGTAGGTGGGGATGAGTTCGGAAAAACCCTTCATATCGAGGTCGCCGAATTTGACGATTTGTACCTGGCCTTCAATCTCTTTTGCGGTCTCCCTGGCAAGGAGGATGTATCCTCCCGGGGCTTCGGCGCAGAGACGCGCGGCCAGATTGGTCACCGAGCCGATGGCAGCGTAGTCCACCCTCTTATCGTAACCGATCTTTCCAATGATGGCCTCTCCCGTGGCAATCCCAATCCCCAGATGAAGTTGATGTCCTCTGCTATCCCACTTGGCCCTCAAGTCATTCAGCACACTCATGAATTTAACGGACATTTTGACCGCCTGGGCCGCGTGGTCGTCCCTGGGGACCGGGTCTCCTAAGAAAACCATAATCCCATCTCCGGTGAATCGCTCCAAGGTGGCCTCGTGCTCAAAAATAACAGGGCCGATAGCCTGGTGGTAATCATTTAGAACGGCCATGATCTCTTCCGCGTTATTTTTATTTACGAATTTGCTGAATCCCCGGAGATCCAGAAACACCACTGTGATGTTCCGCTTGTGAGTTTTCATGATCTCCTCTGGCTGGTCGGAGGCAAAGGATTTTACCAGTTGGGGCGAAAAGAATTTTTTCAAAAAATTGATCTTCTCCACTTCCCGGGTTTTTTCTTCCACCCTCTCTTCGAGATGCTGGTTCCAATTGGAAAGCTCTTGGTTAGCCGTTTTAAGTTTTTTTTGACCTTCGGCAATGCGTAACATGGATCGAACACGCACCTGAAGATGGGTGAGTTGAAACGGCTTGATGATGTACTCGTCGGCGCCCATGTCGATCCCTTTGTTCAGGGATTCGTCCTCCTTTTGGGCGGTAATCATAATGATAGGGATGTCGGCGGTTTCCTTGGAAGACTTCAACCTCTTAGTGAACTCGAAGCCGTCCATAACGGGCATCATGATATCAGTGAGGATGATGTCGGGAAGCTCCCGTTGGACTGCCTCCAGGCCCTCCTGTCCATTGGAGGCCGTAATGACCTTGTATCCCACGTGGCTAAGGTAGGACTTGATGATCATTAAGTTGTCTTCGCTGTCATCAACGGCAAGGATTAATTTTTCCATGGTTTTTTATCCTATCAATTTAGCAATCCGATCCATATCCTCGTCCGAAATTTCCCAGCCGATGCATTGCAGATTTTCCTCCACCTGGGCCGCCGTTTTTACTCCGATGATGGCGGTGGATATCCCTTCCTGTGCGAGGAGCCAGTTGATGGCCAGATGGTGTACTTTTTTTCCGTATTTGGAGGCGATTTTTTTGAGTTCTTCCACGATATCGATATACCCCTCAAATATTTCCCCGGAAAAATGGCCCAGCATTCCTTTGCTTCGCCAGTCCTTGAACTTTGTGGTTTTGTCATATTTGCCCGTGAGGATGCCGGACGCCAGGGGCGAGTAAGGGATTATACCCAATTTTTGTTCTACGCAAAAGGGGATTTCCTCCTTGGCCAGGTCCCGTTCCAGCATGTTGTATTTCGATTGAAGAGAAACAACTTCCCCATGTTTTAAACACTCCTCCATCTCTTTTTTGGAAAAATTGCTCAAACCGATATGCCGAATTTTTCCCGACTCTTTTAACTTCATCAACTCTTCCATGGTCTCCGCGAAAGGCGTTTCCAAATCCGGCCAGTGGACTTGGTAGAGGTCGATGCAATCCGTTTCCAGGTTTTTCAGGCTCTCTTCTATCTCGAATCGGATGGACTCCACCGAGCTGTCACGGCGGAGGGAGCCAAGGGTTTCTTTTTTCCACCTCAATCCCAGTTTGGTTGCCAGGATGATCTGGTCTCGCTTGCCCTTCAATGCCTTTGCGATGAGACGCTCCGAATGGCCGAATCCGTAGACCGGAGCCGTATCGAAAAAATTGATTCCGGAATCGAAGGCCTTGCGGATGGACTTTATGGACTCGTTGTCCCCTGCCGTGGACCAGAAGGGTTTTCCGCCAATACCCCAGGCGCCGTATCCGATAATGGTGACTTCGAGATCACTGTTTCCTAGTTTTCTTTTTTCCATAGCCTGAATTTACCTCCATTGTTTGAACCTTGTTACTGTTTCAAGCAGTGAGTTATTAAAGGGCAATTTTTTACATAACCCCCAAACTTCCATAACAAAGCTAACCTTTGCGCATATTTTTTTGTTTTAAGTTAATATGCAGGCCCGGGGGGCCGAAAGCGTATAGCCGGGGGCAGCGCCCCATATGCGCTAACTTAAGAAATCTATAATAATGGGCTGATTAATCCTACTTGGCTCATACGACTTCTGGGTCGTTCTGCAAGATCTTCTCTTATAATATGCCAATTTTC
>JAJDAS010000105.1 GCA_029261755.1 Nitrospinia bacterium | reverse complement strand
TGAGGAGTGGAAGGGGAAACTTTTATCGTAGTGCACAAACTATTGGGCAATAAAATTTTTAGTAACTGTTCACGATTCAAGGTTTGTTTGCCGGGCGCCTCCGCTACTTCTCTCGTTCCCAGGCTCTGCCTGGGAATGCCTACTGGGAGGCTCTGCCTCCAGTGTTGAGGGTACCATTCAGAATAATTTCCGGTTTATGGGTCCAAAAAGCCAGCCCTGGTTTTTATCGTTAGTTTTGTCTGTTTCAGTGTTCCTTTGATTTTTGACCGTGTACTCCATTAATACTGGAGGCAGAGCCTCCTGGCCTGAATTCCCAGGATCCGCCTGGGAACGAGAGCGGCGGCGGGGGCCGCTGGATATGCAAACGCTACCCCTTGAAGGGATACAAATTATTATTATTCATGACCTACTATTCGCAACACCTCATGGGCGATCTTATCGAGTGGCAAGACCTTATCGATACAGCCGCTATCAATGGCCACCTTAGGCATGCCAAAAATAATGGACGAATTTTCATCCTGCGCGATGGTTACTCCGCCGGCATCTTTAATTTTTTTCATTCCCCCTGCTCCGTCATTTCCCATTCCTGTAAGTATGATCCCAATAGATTTGGGGCCAAAGGAATCCGCTACGGATGATAAGAGGAGATCGCAGGAAGGGTGGTAAAGATCATGTGGCTGACGTTTCAGATAATGGACTTTTCCTTCGTGGTCAATTTCCAAATGCTGGTCGGCTAAGGAAAAATATACTGAGCCCGGGGTGATTTTTTCACCGGCCTCCGCTACCTTAATTTTCACGTTTACCACTTCTTTCAGCCAATCAACCATGCCATGAAGGAACTTTCCCGTCATGTGCTGGGCAATCAGCACTGGGCAGGGAAAATTTTCCGGCAATTTAGATAAAAGGGCGGCAAGCGCCTTTGGACCCCCAGTGGACGAGGCAATTGCCACAACCTTGGTATATTCCCCTTTTTCACATACCGGTTTTTTTGCCTTCTTCTCTAACTTCTCCCGGCTTCTTTTGAAATGGGTCACAACGGTGACCCTGGACATGAGTTTAACTTTCTGAATAAATTCTTTCCAGTTTTCTTCTTTGTAAAGTTTCGATTTAGGGTATATTTCTAATGCGCCTTTGGAGAGGGCGTCAAAACCAATTTTGGCATCTTTTGAGTCGGTGACAACGAGTATAGGGACTGCATTCTGCGCCATAATATCTTCAATGGCATCAATCCCTCCCATTACCGGCATCATGATATCCATGGTCACAATATCCGGTTTCAATTTTTGAACCATATCCACGGCATCCCGACCGTTGCCTACCCCTCCCATCACCTGGATTTCATTATCCGACTCCAGGATGGAAATAATACGATCCCGAATAATATTGCTATCATCTACCACCAAGACCTTGGTCTGTTTCATGAAATAAATCCGGTTAGGGTATGTTCTTTTTTAAATAAAGTTCTTGAAAATTATACGAGTGGCTGTTCCTTGAGTTTAAACTCTCCCACCATGTTTTTCAATTCGTCCGATAATTTTGAAAGATTTTTACTTATAGAATCGATTTCGTTGATGGAATCAGAGGTCTGTCCTGCTCCTTCCTCAATTTCTTTTAAGGCTATTACCACCTGGTTGTTTGCCGTTTTCTGTTGCTGGGATGACAAGGAAATCTGTTTGGCGGCGTCCGTTGTGGCTTGGGCGTCTTCCAGTATCTCCTCCAACATGGCAACCGTTTGAGAAGATGATTCCAGTCCGTCACGGACGCTCTTGGATCCATTTTCCGAGGCCACCACCAATCGGGAAACGGCTTCATGAATCTCATTGATCTTTCTTTCGATTTCCCCGGTGGATTCCATAACATTATCAGCCAGCCTGCGAATTTCCACAGCTACCACTCCGAACCTTTTTCCGGCCTCTCCCGCGCTGGACGCCTCAATAGCGGCGTTGAAGGCTATCAATTTTGTCTGGTCCGCTATGCTGTTGATAATCTCCATCACTTTTGTTATTTCTTTGGACTTCTTGCCGAGTGCGAGAATTTCCTGGATGCTGGTCTGGTTATCCTTGTAGATTTCATTCATTTTCCCCCCAACAGCTTTTATCTCCCCGGCCCCATTTTCAGTGCTTTCCAATGTTTTGGAAGCGATTTCTACAACGGAGCTGGAATTATCGGCAATCAGGTTTGAGGTGGCGGAAATTTCTTCAACGGTTGAGGTGATCTCGGAAACGGAAGCGGACTGCTGTGCTGCAACGGAAGCCTGTTCCGATACCGAGCCGGATAGCTTTTTGGCCGAGGTATTTACTCGAATGGTCGTTTCTGTTAATTTGCTTATTATATCGTGTATCTTTTCAACAAAAGTGTTGAATTTGTGGGAAAGTTCGCCAATTTCATCCTGGGATTTTACCTCCAGCCTCTTAGTCAGATCCCCCCCTCCATCGGATATATTTTCAATGGAACCGGATACCTCTTTTATGCTCCCGATAATAAGCCGGGACAATAGTAGGTAAATTATAAACAGAAGAATAACGATTCTTCCAAACTGTAAAATGAACGAACTGATTATATCGGACTGGAGCTGTTCATTTGCCTCCTGCATGGAGATATCCATGCTAACGGCCCCAAGCACGTCACCCTCCTTGGCAAATTGATGGCAGCCGGTCAAGCTCTTTCCTCCGGAACACCACTTTTGGGATTTATAAGGTATGATGGTTCGTCCAGTATCACCAACGACACGAAAAATCGGCTCACCTGTTTTTAGAACTTTTAGGTCATCGTCGTTTTGGGGTTTTGCCCTTTCATCAAAAGGGATGTTCTTCAATTTATTTATGGCTTCTTTGGATTTGCTGATCTCTACCTTAAGGTCATCGATTTCTTCTTTGATGATTTGGATTTCTTCTTCGTCTTGGGTATCTTTTAATTCGCTTTTAAATTTTTCGATTTCAATCCTGGCTTCTGTAATTGCCTCCATCTCTTCAGGAATGTCCCGTTCTTCATTCATCTTCAAGAAAATATCATTTACCTTTTTATCCCGGATGACTCGGATATTTTTCACCCCTTTTATCTCTTCTTTCATCTTATCGTAGACCCACCATCTCGATTTCATTTTCCCTTCAATCATCAAGTTGTTCAGGTTGAGTCGAACGGTTTCAGCCTGGGTTTTTGCAAGCTTTCTCACATTTTCCACGGAACGGGACTTTGCGTTGGTTATAAGAAAATAGAAGTCAATGTTAGCCAAAACAAATAGGATCAAACCAATAACTATTAAGAATTTTTTCGATAACCCCAGGTCTTTAAATTTTTGCAACATTCCTAATTACCTCCACTGTGATGTCCTGTATTTTATAAAGCTAACCAAAGATATTTTAAAAATTCATGGAACACGGATGACACAGATAACGCAGATTTGCGCGGATAAAAAAAATAGAAAAATCCGTGAAGATCCGTGTCATCTGCGTCATCCGCGTTCTATATCTTTTCTTAAATTGTGAGAGACGAATTCTCAGACTTTGCGTGTAAGTAATAATATCAATAGGGTTTGCCTTGTCCTATTAATTCCTTATAAATATTGCAAAATTCAGGCCAACAAAAAATTGACACAGTACGTGTACTGATGAATTAGCCGAGGCTATAACGTAAGCGTTTTTGTGGTTATTAAAAAAAATAGGATGTATGGGGATTTTGGAGGCGGTTTAAATAAGGGAAAACAGGAAAGTTTACCTTTTTCCTTCAAGGGGATAAATTTTATGGAAGGTCTTTGTTTTTTTTACTTTTTCGTCGTAAACGAATTTATATTTTTTGTCTATCTTGGCATTCATTGGCCCGTCTTTACTTAAATGGCAATCCTGGCAAACCGTGCTTTTTGAAGTAAATATCTCTCCGGCGGCTAAGCCTTCCTCAAGTGTGAATTCCACCTTTTTTTTCTCGTGAAGCAACCGATACTCACTGCCCGGACCATGGCAGGATTCGCAACCTACCCCGGCAAATTCAGGGGTTTTTTCAATACTTTTAAATCCTCCTTCTTTGTATCCTGTAGTATGGCACGGCAAGCATTTTTTATCTTCCGTATAGTCTTTTTTGGGATCAAGCCCGGCCTTTTTCATGGCCTTATTTCTTTTGGTTTTTCTCCCTTTTACCTTTAAAAGATCAAATGCCTTGGCATGAAGACTTTTTGCCCATTTCTTGGTTTCGGATTTATGGCAATTGCATCCCCCCGCTCCAACATAGTCAAAATCTTTAGCAACCAATGTAGTCGGGTAGAGTAGAAAAGAAAGAAAAAATAGGTGTATTACTTTCATTTCCCAAATCTGTAGGAAATAGCCATCATTCCGACATGGGCCTCATAATCCGGAATGGACCCGCTAAGGGTCAGCAAATTAGCTACAGTTGCTGAGGCTGCGTCAACGCCATCGGTGGCCCAATCACTTGATCTGTAGCTTTCGTAATAATAGCCGGGTTCTATGCTCCAGTTCTCAGTTAATTTGTAGTTGGCGGAAAGGTTGATATTAGCCAGATAGCTTTTCATTACAGGAAGATCAGTAACCGTCCCCAAGGAGCTTCCCGCCCAAACCGCTATATGGCTATCGGCCCTGGAGTAAGACGCATGGGCGGTAAACACTAGCCTGTCTTCATCATCAAGGCTAAAATTCATTCCTCCTCCTAAAGTATTTACGTCATCCTCGTGAGAAGCCCCCCAGAACCTGGTTTCGTTTGCAGCTGTAGTCGCCTTTGTTCCCGGTCGGCCCATATTATTAAATGAAGCGCCGCCCTGTCGGGCCTTTATCAGTTCGTTTGTATAGTAAGCGAAAATGGTAACAGATTCGGAAGGGTACATACTAATATCAACTGTAATGCTCCGATTGATGCTCGACTTCATGCCAAGAACCGAATCGGGGAAATTATCCAGCCCATAAACAAAGTGTGCTCCTAATTCTATCTTCTCATCAGGAAAAAGATTAAGAGAAGCTTCGCTCCGCACCCTGTCTCTATCGGCAATATCATATTTCCTTAGAAGAGGATGGGTATCGAATCGGTCCCTGACGTTTTGAGTATTAATATAGGCTTGCGTATGATAGGAATTATAAACCGTGTCCGGATTGTATTCGCCTTCACCTCTCCTCCATCCTCCGGAAAAGGAGAGAGCACCTTGCAGTAGAGGGCTGGGCCTGGAATTTATGGAAGCATTAAAGGTGTGTTCATTGGTCACTTTATATTCCCTGTAATTTCTGTCCATATTCTCAAAGGTATACCCAAGTTTTAGATTAGTGCCTTGCATAAGATTATAGACAGCATCAAACTTTGCCTGGTTTTGAGTATATTCGTATGGGAGGTTGTACAAAGCATAGAAACTACTCGCACTTCCTTGCGAAGCGGTATCGTATTGCACATATTGAAATAGGTCGCTGGGGGTATTGTTGCTCGTATCATAGAATTTGTATTTTGCGTTAAGACGGAGCTTGGGAATGGGCCTGGAGGTTGCCTTAAGAGTAACATGCGCCGTGTCTATGCTGGCGTTAGCACTGCTCCTGGGCAAAGGGGTTGTGATTGCGGCGGCGGGATTTACGGAATACGGCAGGAACGCATCATCCTGATCCATCATGCCATACTCCGCAAGCATAGAAAGCCTCGTGTTATAAGGCAGGTCCAAGGCCGCCGAAAGGCCGATCCGGTGATATTGATTATCCGGGTCAAGAGACAATTGGCTGGTAGTGCCATAAGCCGCGCCACGGCCTGTAGCATTTCGATAAGGATTATACCAAGACAGGCTCCCTTTGTTATTCTTAAAGTTGGAAAAGTAATAACTTAAATGGACTTGGCTCTTTTCTCCCCGGTAGGAGAGTGAGACGTTCAAATCATCCGTGGAGTAGTCTACCGGCTCCGGCAAGATGACAGCAGAAATGCCGGCAGCGCCTCCTATGGATTTAATTCCATCCTTTTCCTCTCTCTTATAAGACACATCGAAGTTAAAATCGTAACAAGACAATTTAAAGGGCGTGGAAAAGGCAAAGGTCCCGCTATATCTCTTTAATCTTAAATCAATGTTTTGAAGTTGTTGGTTAAGATTAGCCAGGACGGTGGCACTGTTGGCTCCCTGTGTGAAATTAGCGGGGAGTGTTAAATTATCACTCCCTGCGTTTCCATATATGGTGGCGCTATTATCGGAAAGATACTGCGACTGTTGATCGTAATTGAAATAAAATTTGGCCCCTCCATACCATCCTGTTTCCAGGGTGAGGCCCCTGCTCTCCCATCCAAGGTCTTCGCCTTTGAAATCCAGGTAAAAATTGTCCTCCCCGTCATAAAGAATGTCAAAGTCTCCAATGGCAAACCCATCTTGCGTGACTCCGCTATATTCTCCGAATTTGTAAGATTTATTTTGGTCAAGCCCTATCACCCCGCCACCCAAGGTAAAATACCCTTGCCATCCCCCTTCCTCGGCCATCGACGATACCGGGAAGGCCATCAATGCGGACACAAGTAAGAACAGCAAAAAACATTTTTTTCTTATCTTCATTGTCATGTTTTACTCCTATTAGACTAATAATTTTAATAGACGTACAAATCCAATTTCATGAAAACTACCTCTTGAGCCTGGCCCCGGATGGGTGATTGGAACCATGGACTTTGCTGTGGCAATTGGTACAGCCCTTTCCGAGGCTTATTTGGTTTGGGGTACCTCCGGCTAGTCCACTTCTGTCAAAAATCTCACTTGAGTGAATTACTCCCATATGGCAGGTTTGGCAAAGGAAAGGTTGTTTCATTTTGAGCAAGCCCGCGTAGTTTGAGCCGTGGGAATTATGGCAGTTTAAACAATCTTCTCTGGCCGGTGCATGTTCCCAAAGAAAAGGCCCTCGTTTTTCCTGGTGACAGGAATAACAGGTTTCGTTTACCGTTGCATTTCTGAGAAGGCTGGGACCGGACCCGCCGTGGGCGTTGTGGCAATCGGAACACGTCATTTTTCCCTCCCGGTAGGGCATATGGGAGGTCCTTTGCATTTGGGCTCGCTTTTGAGTATGGCAGGTACCGCAATGCTCCGACACGATACCAACCCTCTTCGATAGCTTCCGTGTTACTTTTCTTTGTTTTACCATTTTGACCGATGGTTTACCGTATTGGTGGCAATCCACACAAGACATTCCAGCGGATTCATGTTGGCTGCCCCTCCAGTCAAAAATAACTTTATCCTTTTTGTGGCATTGGAGGCAGATCTCGTTTTTCTGCTGTGTAGAAAGTTTTGACTTCTTGGAAAAACCTTTTATGAGACTACTGTCCACCACTCCATTGATAATTTTTGCCTTTCGACTGGCGTCCGCGATGTGGTTGGTGCCATCCCCATGGCATGCATCACATCCACTTTTTTCCAGGGCATTCCTGGGATTGTACATGAAAATTTTCCCATGTTTGGTGGGAGCCCAGTCATCAATGTAATTTTTGTGGCACTGGACGCATTTTTTCACTGATTCCGGCTTCTCTTTCTTTGCAAAGGCATAATTACCTCCAATAAGAAAAAATGTTAATATTACGAGTAAAGCCGTTCTACAAAAACGAAACTCTTTTAAAAAAATCATAATATTTCCCCTATTTTTATCTAATTAGTGAGTATAAATTCATTGGCTTATCTAACACTCCCTTGAATCCTAAGTTGAACGATTATTTCTAAAAAAAAAATCCTTTGAGCGGAACTTCGTTGATATAATTGAAGTATCTCGAATTCAATTAAATATCAACATTTCAGTCAACACGTTAAGTTCACGAAGGTCAAATGGGCTAAAGGGTATCACATGACGAAGGTTGAAGCAACGGAAGATAAAGTAAATGGTCGTGGAGGCTTAGTGTTGAAGAAAAATTAACTTCGCATTTTGCGTTATAGGCTGATAAGAAGGTTAATTAGTGCCTGACCTAAAAACCCTGTTTCGCCATCTAAAGATATTTTTTCAGAGGACCATAAGTACTAATACACAATGTGATACAATAATTCCGGGTGGATCAGGGAGCATTCCCATTTTTTTTGTAAATGCGGCAAATAAGGTTTCCGATGTTTTGTTTTGCCGGGAACGCGGGCGTCTCGCCCGCCCCATGCAGCCGAGACGGCTGCATTCCCAGGCATTGCTTCTAAAGCAGCCGGTTTACAAAAAAATGGGAATGCTCCCGGTGGATCAATAGGAAGCTCTTAAGGTTTCATTCTTATCTAATTAATCATTTGAAGAGAAAAAACAATGAAGGTACTGGTTGTCGATGATGATCCCGCTTCCCGGTTTGTGCTGGAGGATTCCCTTCAGGAATGGAAGTATGACGTCCATGCAGTGTCCAGCGGCGAGAGCGCACTTGAAGCCGCTGCATCCGATCCCCCGGACTTGATTCTTTTGGATATCATGATGCCGGGCATGGATGGATATGAGGTTTGCCGCCGGTTGAAGAAGGATCTCAAAACAAGTGAAATCCCGATTCTATTTCTCTCGGCCATGGATGAGCTGCGAAATAAGACCGAAGGTTTTAAGCTGGGCGCCGTGGACTACATCACAAAACCTTTTGAAATCCAGGAAGTCAAAGCCAGGGTTGAAACCCATTTGGCTTTGAGATTAGCGAAACAGGAACTCAGTAATCAAAACGTCATCCTCCATAAGACCATTAAAAAATTGACTGATATTGGGGCCTCTATTTCCTCTGAAAAGGATGTTGATCTTTTGTTAAGTACAATCGTTGATGAGACGAGTAGTATGCTTGAAGCCGAGAGGGCCTCTTTGTTTCTGTACGATAGGGATACCGATGAACTATGGATAAAAAATGCTTCCGAGGGCCCGAAGGCCGGTGAAATCAGGTTTAAAGCCGACAAAGGTATTGCGGGCTACGTGGCCAAAGAAAGAAAGACCTTAAATATTGAAGACGCTTACAGCCATGAACTCTTTAATCGGGAATTTGATTTAAAATCCGGGTTCAGGACCAAATCGATACTTTGCGTACCCATGGAGAATCAACTGCAAGAACTCGTCGGCGTTGTACAGGTGCTGAATAAGAAAAATAATATCTTCAATAAAGAAGATGAGACAATACTCAAAATGATCGCCTCCCAGGCGGCCATAAGCATAGAAAATTCCAGACTGACCAGCTATTTAAAGAAAAGCTACTTTACCCTCCAATTAGAAAAAGAAAAGATCCTGAAAGAGATTGGAGAAAAGGAGGTTCAGGCTTCCAAGGGAGAGATTGTTGGGTTCCGAAAGTACATCATTGGTGAGCAGCTGGGCAAAGGGGCCTTTGGAGAAGTCTACATGGCCAAAGAGGTTAGTGAGTTGGGTGAATGGCCGGTGGCCATAAAAGTTTTAAAAGACGAAGGCTTTCAAGATCCTATTCAGGTGGAGAAGACGAAAGAAGAAGGAAAGCTGGTGAGAAAGTATTTAAACGGACACCAGAATATTGTTTCCACATATTTTACCGACGTCTTTTCCGGTTCGCCCTATATTGTTATGGAGTATATAGATGGAATGACACTGACTGATTTACAGAAAGCATACAAAAATCTGGGTCAAAAAATTCCAATACAGGTTTCTACCTGGCTTATAAAAGAGCTATGCAATGCGCTCATTCATTCCTGGGAAGTGGAAAAAGAAGATGGTTTTCCTCTTAAAATGGTTCACAGAGATATTAAGCCCAGCAACATCTTATTAACCAAGGAAGGAGTGCCAAAATTAAGCGATTTTGGAGTAGCCATTGAGGGTGGAAAAACAAAAAACCAGAAACGCGTTGTAACGGGAACGCCTAATTACATGTCCCCGGAGCAGGCAAAGGGATTATTATGTGACGCACGTTCCGATCTTTTTTCTTTAGGGTTGGTTTTTTATTACATGTTGTTTGGAGACAGTCCTTATAGTACGGGGCACACGCAAAAATCTCTTGAAAAGGCCCGGTATTGTGAAATACCCGAACCGCCATTTCTGGAAATTTATCCCGGGGAAGAGTTCGAAAAAATGAGGAATGGGATACAGCCCATATTAAACAAGGCACTGGCAAAAGATCCCCAAGACCGTTATGAATCGGCTGCCCAAATGTATGGGGCTATCAGGATAGACGAAATTACTTCTTTAAAAGTTTCCAATACCAGCATTAAAAATTATATCAGAGATTTTATGAAAAGTTTGAGGCAAAAAAAGGATGGGAGCGTGGAAGAAGCCGATAGCGAAAGCATGGTTACCTTATAGGTGCCCGTTATAGGGTTCAGGAGGCGGGCAGATAATGGCATTCGTTTAAGCTTTGCATAATCGTTTATATTGGAAATTTAAAATTTCCAATCGCTTTTTAAGGGTTTAGTAACAATTTCCCGTAAACGAATGTCAGTGCTTCAGGGGGGGGCATCGTCTACCATAGTTAGTTCTTCGCCTATGGTTTGGTTGGCGTTGGCGTCACCTTGCTTATGGAAGGTCAGAGTAATAACGTCGGGTATTCGCACAATGCTTCCGACTTTGATAATCTTGTTTTCATCTATGGTAATCTCTTGACCATCTACTTCGATGGGCTTCTTCGATACTGACTTGAGGTGGAATCCATCCAGGCCTCGACGGAGTTGGAAAAGCCACCGGCTTATCTTTCTTGTTTTTTCATCATCCGGGAGTCGAAGGACAATGTCATTTGCCACCTCCTCTCCATGTTTGCTAAGGCGGCCAAAACTTATCAGGTCTTTATCGGGTAGCGTTATCTCTTCAGAACTTTCTTCTATTAGAGCATAGTCGGGAAATAATTTTTCATTTCGCCAGGGAAGGGACATTAACTGAACCGGCCTGGAAATTCCTTTAAGCTTTGCGGATTTAAACTGTCTGCAAGTAAGGCGCAACTCGGTTTCTAATTCTAACAAGGTTTCCCTCGTGATGGCGATCATTCCTTTCTCGGCCTGGGATTCAACCCTGGCCGTCAGATTAACCGAATCGCCAGTAACTACTGCACCATCCTTTAGAACCGGTCCCCAGTGTATACCTATTCGCAGGGTTAATTGTCGCTCATGGGTTTCGTTCAAGTTTTCTTCACAGACCAGGTTTTGCAGTTCGATGGTAGCTTTTGCGGCAGCTTGAGCGCTCTCAAAGCAAAAGAAGGCCCCATCCCCTGCGGTATCAACCAATTGGCCGTTGAATTTCTCCAGGACGATGTTTAATAAATTATAGTGCCTCTGTTGTAAAACTCGACCCTCTTTGTCTCCAAACTGCTGAAAGTAGTCGGTGGAGCCCACAACATCACTAAAGGCCAAAGCCATGTGCCGTTCGAATCGCCGCTTGATGGCCTTGGAAATCTCCCCGGAAATCTCTATAAGTTCCGTTAAACTCTGACTCTCGAAATCCATCTTAGCCATACAGATATCCTTTTCATTTCAACCCAGTTTTATCCAAAATGCCGCCTTTAATCTTGGCATTATGCCTCTTCTTTTATTTTCTTCAATACTTCGGAATCGATATCGCAGCAGTGGAGCGCTTTTTTAACGATGGCTAATTTTGCCGCCGAATCGGTAAGTTCCTGGACTCTTCTGGTAAGTGTTTTTACCATGGAGTGCAAGGCGCCCGCATCTTTTATCACGGTTTTTTGAAAAGAGGTTCGGCTCAAACAAAGAGCCACCACCTTCGATTTGGCCTTCACGCTACAACTCCTGGGGGTATCATAAATAAGAGCTATTTCACCGAATAAATCCCCGGGGTTCAGGTCCCCTAAAACGGCGGTTTCACCATACGCCGATGTTTCAACGGACGCGTTTCCGGCGAGTATTAAAAAAGCGCAATCTCCTATGTCTCCCTGTTTGACAAGATATTCATCGGTCTCGAAAGACCGGAAATCGCCTACTTCCGCAATTTCGCGGATAACCGCCATGTCCGCTTCCTCGAAAATGGGATTTAAAAACTGAATCGCCAAATTAATATCGCGCATAGTTTTTCCTCTTCATGAAAAGTTGAGGGAGCCAAAAACAATATGGACTCATACATGCTATTAAAGTAATATTCTTACTCTACTGCCCCAAACGGGGAGTGTCAAGGCGTTTTTACCATAAAGGTCGAAAGGGCCTCGGAAGCCTCTTTTTCCAGCAGCTGGTAGGCGGCCAGATAGCCAAGAATTCCCTGACTCGGCATCGCTTACTTACGCAAGCCCGTTGGTTCAAATCCGACCCACCTAAGAAACATCCATACATACTTTTTTCACTTGTATGAGATCGGTATCGCCGTTAAGGACTTTCCTGATGCCGTCCTGGTAAAGAGTGGTCATTCCATCTATCATGGCCTGTTTTTTAATTTCTTCTATGGGCGCCTTTTTCTGAACCAGGTGTTTTATTTCATCTGTTCCGATTAAAACCTCATGCAGACCGGTCCTGCCCTTATACCCTGACTCCAGACACTGTTCGCATCCCGCAGGTTTATATAGAACCATTCGATTATTATATTCGACGCCGAGTTTAGCAAAATCGTCTCTCCCGAATTGTTCCGCCAAGTAGTCATAGTCTTCCTTTTTCGGATGATATTCCTCTTTGCAGGTCTTACATAATGTACGGACCAGGCGTTGAGCAAGGACCCCTAAGAGAGCATCGGCAAAACTAAAGGGGTCCATCCCGATATCGATGAGACGGGTGATGGTTTCCGGGGCGCTGTTTGTATGCAA
This sequence comes from Nitrospinia bacterium, assembly GCA_029261755.1. GTDB lineage: Bacteria > Nitrospinota > Nitrospinia > JACRGO01 > JACRGO01 > JACRGO01. Next base: position 11,133 of record JAJDAS010000105.1, on the reverse strand, counting down.
GGTGCTGAATACAAGATGCCCCGTCAGTGATGCTTCAATACCTATGGCGGAGGTTTCGCGGTCTCTCATTTCGCCCACCATGATTACATCCGGGTCCGCTCTAAGGAATGACCGCATGGCACGGGCGAAGGTAAAATCAATTTTTGGTTTCACCTCAACCTGGCGAAGGCCCCTTTGGGTTATTTCAATGGGGTCCTCAGCGGTCCATATTTTCTTTTCAGGGGTGTTAATATAACCCAGCGCGGAATGAAGAGTGGTGGTTTTGCCGGAACCCGTTGGGCCAACGACAAGAATTATCCCATAAGGTTTGGAAACGATCTCCTTGAAACTCTTTTCGTTCCAACCATGGAGATTCAGAGCTTCTAAAGGAAGGGGCTTACTGGAGGCTAATACTCGCATTACGGCATCTTCGGCGCCAATGGTTGGAAGTGTTGCTACGCGAAGTTCAATCTTTTTTTGGCTGTAAAAGAATACTATTTTGCCGTCCTGCGGGAGCCTTTTTTCAGAAATATCGAGGCTGGCCATAATTTTAACCCTGGACAACATTGGGGTGGCATACTTAATGGGCAGCTCACAATATTGTATGCATAATCCGTCAATCCTGAATCGAACAAAAACCGTTTTATTGGCTCTATCAGGTTCAATATGGATATCGGAAGCTCCGTCTTTGTAAGCGTCAATGATAATCATATCCACAAGACGTACCAGTGCGCTGGAACTTTCCTTTATCTCCGAACTTGTTTTTTTTTCTACCTTCTCTTCCTGTTCCTCTAAAACCTCACTGTCTAGTTCCGACATAATGGAATTCAGAATACCGCTTTTCGTGTGATAACCCTTTTCAACCAACTCAATGCACTTTAATATGTCTTCCTTCAAAGCTACCTGGAAAGAAACATCGTCTGCCTTTACCAACCTTTTGATTTCCATGGTTTTTATATCATTTGGATTGTCAATCAAAATGGTTAGTTTCCCGTCGGAAGAACCGATAGGGAACCACACAGTTCTTTTCATGTAAGCCAGGCTGAGCCCTTCAAATAAATTATCCGACAGCCTAATGGTATCGTCAAATTCAACAAACTTACATCCATAAAATTGGCCGAGACACATACCCAAATCTCTTTTGCTAATCTTATAGACTTCCATTAGGATTGTTTCTATATCTTTTTTCTGATGTCTGGCAAGAACCGTGGCCTTTTTTAGCTCTTCTTCCGTAATTAAATGCTGGATAATAAGTTGGTTGAAACGAGCGTGATGGTTTTTGGCATTATTGCGGAAAGCTATTCCAAGGGTCTTGGCGATTTCTTTTACTGTATTTTCATCTTCATTGGCAAATGATTTGTCGCCAACTTTATTGATGATTTGAATAACACCGAAAAGCCTGTCTTCAAATATCACCGGAGCGCAGAGAACTTGTTTGGTTCTAAATTCGGATTTTTCATTCTGTTTGCTTTCCCACTTTTTATCAAATTTCAGTTTTGGGCTGATTTTTCTTAATTCTTCGTCATTGTGTGCATCTTCGATATTAACCGTCCTCATTTCATGGGCTGTAAATCCCGCGATACTGGAGGGCAAAATAGGCACCCTCACCTCACTGAGTTCTTTTTCATCGACAACCACGGTAAAGAGTTCATTCATTACCGGATCGACGGCATATATGGAAGTTTTTTCCGCGTGGAAAAGAGGCGTGATATCGTTTTTTAGATCAACAATAATGCTATTAACGTTGTTTGTAGAATTAATCTTGATGGTTATTTGTTTAAGTTTTTCATAAAACTTATGTTTATCTTGCAGTCTTAAATTGTTTCGGAAGGCAATGCCCAGCGCACGGGAAATTTCCTGAATATTTTTTTCCACTTTTTTGGAAAATGGAGCGTCGACCTTATTGTTGATTAACTGAACCACACCTAAAAGACGGTTTTCAAAAAGTATGGGAGAGGCCAGGACTTGCTTGGTTTTATAACCGGATTTCTCATCCCATGTCTTTTCAAAATGCAGTTTAGGATGTATTTTAATGAGTTCCGCCGTATCGTAAGCATCTGAAATATTAATTGTTTTTTTCGCAAGGGCCGTAAAGCCCGTTATGCTGGTTGGAGCCATGGGGACCTTAATATCCTTTAAGTCGTCTCCTTCCACTTGCTTGGAAGTCAGCTGTTTCTTTACCAGGTCAGCGGTGTAAATGGTTATTTTGTCTGCGGACAGTATGTTTAAAAACTCATTTTTAAGCTTAACGATAATATCAGTAATACTGTCGGCGCTGTTGATTTTGAAAGAAATATGCTTAAAGTTTTCGTTAAATTGATTTCTGCTTTCTAATTCCGAAAGGTCGCTATTTTTTTGCTCCATGGTGGTAACCTCATTTTTCCACTAATTAATAAGGAGTATTAAGGTTCCGAAATGAACTTTCCGGCTCCTAAAGTCTCTGAAAAGTAACAAATTTTCCTAAAAAAGTCAAAGTTTCCTTTTATGAAACATCCCAATTTATAAAATAATTTCCAACTGTTTTTATTAATATTCTTCATTTAAATAAATCGCCTGAAAAAAAGGCCTGAAATAATATATAAATTTTTGACTTCTCAACCCAATTTCGGTAAGATTTCCCGATAATGTTGCGATACCTATAGATTGACCTGACTCTTTAAAGGAGATATAAAAATGAAAAACATCAAGATTGAAGGTAGCTCTTTAGATATGGTTGTAGACTCTATGGGAAAGTCGGAGCTTTTAAGTTCTCTCAAAAAAAACGCGCTAACTCAATGCGCCAACCGGGCGGAACTTTATCAATATGATGCCAATGAGATCGTATTTCGGGAAAATGATCCCTCGGATTCATTCTTTATCATCATCCGGGGAGAAGCCGGTATTATGCATGATCATCAATCCAGTGAAGGAATGATGGAACTGGGGCGTATAAAACCTGTGAGTGTTATGGGCGAAATCGGCCTCTTACTCAATGAGCCACGAAGTGCAACCATATGCGCCTTGGAAGAAACCATGATGTTGAAGCTTGACAAAAATCTTTTTGACTACATGTTTAAAAATATTCCCGACTTTGGACCTGCAATCAGCAGAAATCTTGGGAAAAGGGTGCGTCAGCTTTCCACTCAAATCCAGCTACCCGAATACGGTAAAAATGAGCCGCCTCCGACTCCGGAAGTAATACACATGCTTCCCATCGATTTTATCATCCGGCATCGAGTCCTGCCTCTGCAAATGGAGGGCAATGTCTTATGCATTGGATTTGTAAACGATCCAACATCCATCGTTATAAATTCCGTCCGTCGCTTTACGGCGAGCATGGAATTAAAAATGGTTCATATCGATCATAGCTATTTTGATGAAGTAATGAGGGACCAAGCAGGAGTAAAAGGGTGGGATGAGCCATCGGAAGAGCCGGAAATAGATGAAACGACGGCCTATCATGTGTCCTCTCCCCGCTTAGATCCCTTACTTAAACGAATGGTGGGTGAAGGTGCTTCCGATCTTCATCTTTCCGCTGGCCATGTGCCGCGTTGGAGAATTGACGGAGAAATCATGAACATTAAAGGAACCAAGAAACTGGAGCAAAACGATGCTCTGGAACTTTTGGAACCGGTAATGGATGAGCTTAGCAAGAAAGATTTTTCCGATAACAATGACGCCGACTTTGGTTATACTCTGCCCGGTTCAGGGCGTTTCCGGGTAAACCTTTTTCGTGATTATAGAGGAGTAGGCGCGGTGTTTCGGCTTATTCCCTCAAAAATACTTACCTTCGAACAGCTTAACCTCCCTCCGGCCATAAAAAGTTTTTGCGAGCTTTCCAAAGGGCTGATTGCGGTTACGGGTCCTACCGGCTCCGGGAAATCCACCACGCTGGCCGCAATGGTGAATTATATCAATAAAACCCGTCCGGTTCACATTATTACCATGGAGGATCCTATCGAATTTATCCATAACAGCGATAAGGCCTTAGTGAATCAGCGGGAAATGAGACGCCACTCCAATAGTTACTCAGCGTCCATGAAAGCCGCCCTCCGGGAAGATCCTGATATCGTTTTGATTGGGGAATTGCGGGATTATGATACCATATCCCTAGCTGTGGAACTTGCCAACACCGGGCACCTGGTTTTTGGGACACTTCATACAAACACAGCGATTAGTACCGTAAGTCGCATCGTCGACAGCTTTCCTTCGGAACAGCAAAATCAGATACGGGCCGGTCTGGGAGATTCGCTGAAGGGCGTAGTAGCTCAAAACCTATGCAAGGTTATCGGCGGAGGCCGCATTGCCGCCCTTGAGGTTCTGGTTGTAAATCGCGCGGTGGCCAATTTAATTCGAGAAGCCAAACCCCAGCAGATTCTAAGCACCATGCAGACCGGCAAGGCCGCAGGTAATTGCCTTTTAAACGATGACCTTGAGAGGCTTGTCCGTGAAAAAAAGATAGACCGCGAAGAGGCGATAGATAAAGCGGTAGATAAAGACGATCTCATCACACAGCTCGATGCCTTGCGTGTACCCGCTATGAAATCTAAATGATTTTACGAATTTTAAATTGGAAATTATTTTCGGTTACTATTTTTGTATCCGTTCACAGGCCCGGAGGGCCGAAAGCGTATAGCCGGGGGCATCGCCCTCGGAATTAGACACAGAGACCAATTAGCCCTGAAAGGGCGAAAGAAAAACATTCTTTTTTGTCTTCATTTTTCATCCTCAAAAGCCAAAGGAAATTTCTTCTGCCACCCACTTTGGGGCTTAAATTTTTTTGTTTCCAATTCCGGGGCCGACACCCCCGGCTATACGCTTTCGGCCCTCCGGCCTAAAATATCACCCGTGAACGGTCACCTATTTTTCTTGGCGGTTATGACCGATATAGAAATAATTTTAATAAGCTCTTCGCATTCCATAATTAATGGATTTACTCTCTTTTCCGGTAAATAGTTTGCTCCTCTTATCACTCTAAGCCAATAGCGGGATTCTTTTAGTTCTTTTTTTTCATGCAGGATTCCAGTTTGTTCATGGTGGCTGCCATTTCCTCCAGTCCTTTTATTTTTATATGAGGGGGGATTTTTTTATATTCCAGGAACTCTTCTTTCGTTTGCAAGGTAATATCACCCTTTAAAAGTTTTTTCCGGTAGGCTTCGTCGAATTTACTCATGTTCCAATGATTTAAGAAGGTTATTAATATCCAACAAGTCCTTATCTCTCCCAGCCGCCTTTTTCATTTCAATTAAATCTTCAATAGAGACAAGATTGATATGGAAAACCTTGCCTTCATCTTCGATCTCAAGCATTTTCTTGTTTGCGAACATGGTTTTGAAATTATCCGGTTTTTGGACGAAGACATCAATCTTGAAGAAAGGGTTATCGAATAAGGTTAGGCAAAATACAATCATATACTTTTCTTCAATCCATTTTTCACGAATGGCCTGCACCCCAAAATCTTCTAATTTCACTGGAACCAAGGGTCTCAGGTTCAAATCTTTACAAGAAGAGAAAAATGCGTCGAGGGAGGCGGGGTCATCCAAATCGAGTATGATATCCAGGTCCCTGGTCATCCTTTCACAGCCGTAAAGGTTTACCGCGATCCCTCCGGCCACTAGATATCTTGCTCCTGCCTCGGAAAGCTTTTGTAAAAATGACAAATAAAGAGATTCCATAGCGTTTTCAAGGGTTTTTTAACTTCAAATCTAAGATTTCATTATAGCCTATTTCACTTTCTCCCAATCAATTTCTTCCAAAGCTTTAAGCAGTTTTCCGTGCTCCGTCTCAAATTCCTGCAACATACTTCGAACAGTATCCAAATCTCCTTCTCTGCCGGATTGCTCCATTTGATATGCCAATTCGCGGAACGGTTCCGCCCCTAAATTCGCGGCTTGGCCTTTCAAGGTGTGGGCCGTCCGCTCCACCACGGTCGCGTCTCCATCGTCCAGAGATTTTCGCAGTTGGTCCATCTGCTTTAAAGAATCTTCCTTGGTAATGTCAATCAGCCTTCTCATACGCTTGGCATTTCCTCCTACAAAATCCAAAGTATCTGAAATGCTGAATACGGCTTGAACTGTGTCGTTAGCAGTTTTCATTTCCGGTTCTTTTTCTTCCTTTGTCTCTATTAAATGGTCAGTTTCAGGGAGATTCGATTTGAGAGACCTTTCAATTGCTGCGATGAGTTTACCGAAGCCGGGTTTTTGAACTATTTCCGCTACTTTTAATTCCTTTAATTTTCGAGTTTTCTCATTTCCTTCTCCAAGCGCGGAATAGACAATGGTCTTAATATTTTTATACCGTGGTTCACTCTGGATAAATTTTACGATTTCAATGCCATCCATATTCGGCATGTCCAGATCGGTTATCAAAATATCCGGCAAAAAACTCCCGATAAGGACGCAGGCATGGACACTGTTGGCCGTGGTTTTTATGTTAGCAAAAGGAAATTTGTTGATAAGTTTTATGCTGGCCAATCTTAAAATATTTTCATCGTCATCTACCACAAGAATTTTGATTTCCTTCGATTGGACGTTTGACTCGGTTTTACAGTATTTCAAAAGCATTGCCAAAAGAGCTTTTTGCTTGACGGGCTTGGGCAGGTAATCGTCCATTCCCGCTTCCAGGCATTTTTCCCGATCCCCTTGCATGGCGTTGGCGGTCATGGCTATTATCGGGATACGAGTTGCGAGTTGCGGGTTGCGGGCTACGGGTTCGACTTCTCCGTCCTCCGTCTTCTGTCCTCCGTCTTCTGTTTTTTCCATATTCCGAATTTGCCCGGTGGCTTCAAACCCATCCATCACCGGCATCTGGCAGTCCATGAGGATGAGGTCGTAGTTATTTTTTTTAGCCATCTCCACGGCCTTTTGTCCATTTTCGGCCAATTCCACGGTACATCCCAATTTCTGGAGGTTTTCCATGGCCACCTCCTGGTTCACCACATTGTCCTCCACCAGGAGAATATGGGCCTGGACGCCGGAATTTCCATCTTTACCGGCGAAACTCCGGGCCTCCTCCTTGGCCCTTAATTCGTTCAATACCTGTTGGCTGATCATGCCGATGGATTTTCCACTCTTGTAACCGGTCCATGCAATGGAAAGGGTCTCCAGAAGCAGGTTCCTTCGCACCGGTTTTTCCAGGTATGCGGAAAACCCCAGCTCTTCCAAATATTTGGCCGCCCCGGGTCTGCTTCCCGATGTCAACATGATCAAAAGGGTTTCCCGAAGGAGAGGATCGCTTTTGACGGTCTTTCCCAGGGTTTCTCCGTTCATGACGGGCATAAAAAAATCAATCAATGCAATCTGATAGGGTTTCTTAGTTTCGGCTTTGGCGCGGAGTTTTTGCAGGGCTTCCAACCCCGATTCCGCGGCTTCACAGCTAATGCGCCAGGAGTCGAGCAGTTCCATATATATCTGTCTATTGATAGGGTTGTCGTCCACAACGAGGATGCGAAGTCCTTTAAGGTCTGCCCCCCTGGACGTTTCCTCGGCTACTTCTTCCGTCACGTCCAATTGCAGGGGGACTGTAAAAGTAAAGGTGCTCCCCTCCCCCATCTTACTGCTAGCGCCAATCTCACCTTTCATCAACTCCACCAACTGTTTGCAAATGGCCAAGCCAAGCCCGGTTCCCCCATATTTCCGGGTGGTGGAACTGTCTTCCTGGGCGAATTTATCAAAGATGTGGTTGATTTTTTCCAGATCAATCCCGATGCCCGTGTCTTCAATAGTGAAACGAAAAGATGCCTTCTCGTTTTCATGAGACACGCATTGCACGTCCATCATTACATGGCCTTCCGACGTGAATTTGATGGCGTTGCCCACCAGATTGGTGAGGATCTGCCTGATCCTCCCGGCATCTCCCACCACTCTTTGGGGGGCATCCGGTGCGTATCTTACAATTAATTTAATACCTTTCTGTTCGGCATGGACCGTCAAAAGGTGGCCAACATCCTCCACCGCTGTCTGGAGGTCAAAAGGGATGGGTTCCAACTCCAGTTTGCCTGCCTCAATTTTTGAGAAGTCTAGGATGTCGTTGATAATGGTAAGGAGAGAATCCGAGGAACGTTGAATCCCGGTGGCATAGTTGCGTTGGTGGGAGGTCATCTCCGTATCCAGAAGAAGTTCCGCCATTCCGATGATCCCGTTCATGGGGGTACGGATTTCGTGGGACATGTTGGCCAGGAATTCACTTTTGGACCTGTTCGCCAGCTCAGCGGCCTCCTTGGCTTTTTTTACCTCTTCTTCCGCCTTTTTGCGCTCCGTGATATCCACGATGGCGCCTTCAAGATAACCCTGCTCTTTATATAAGATGGCGCTCAATATAAAGCTTCTCACCGATTTGTCGCGGCGTCTGCCTAAGAATTCAAAATTGTCCACCGTTCCCATTTCTGTAAGGGCAGATAAAAGTTCGTCACGCCGGTTTGGCTCTACATAAATATCATTCGGTACGTACTCATCAATAAACTCATCGACGGAATCGAATCCGAAAAGTTTGGCTGAGGCCGGGTTAGCCGATAGGGTTTTCGTACCATCTATGCTGGTACGGAAAAGGCCTACCATGGCCGTTTTATAAAGGTTCCTGAATTTTTCCTCGCTTACCTGCAATTCCTTGGTTCTGCTTTCCACTTTCCGTTTAAGCGTTCGGTTCCAGAACAGAATTCCGCCTATCCCCAGCGCCCCGAGAATAGCCAGGACCGCGATAATCAACTCCTTGCTGGGTTCCCAGGTTTCGGACTTGAGTCCGATCCATTTCCAGTAGATCTCCTTCCTTTCTTCCTCGGTTATGGAGGCCAACCCCTTTTCCAAAAGGTAATGGAGATCGGGCCAATCCTTCCTGGAGGCAATGCACAATTCAAAAACGTAACCGGATTTTCCGGCAACGCGCAAATTCTGAATTGTGGATTTGTCTATATAATAGGAAACGGAGGCTACATTGGCGATAAAGGCGTCCGTCTTGCCGTAGGAGACTTCGTAGAGTCCGGCCTCGATGTTACGCACAGGCGAAAGGGCCAGGTACGGATAAGCCTTTTTCAGAAACTCATGCGTGGCGTAGTCCTCGACAACACCCACCGTTTTACCTCTCAGGTCCTCCATGGAGGAAACCCCTTTTGTTTTGGAATTTACGATAATGGAGGCAGGTACCTCAAGGTAGGGTTTGGTGAAGAGCATGTACTGGTCGCGGTCAGGGGTCCTGGCGGCGGCGTTAAGCATGGATACCTTCCGGTCGCGGGCATTTTCCAAAGCATCCGCCCAGGTGTCTTGATGGACGACCTTGATTTTAATGCCGAGTCTTTTTTCAATGACCGCCATGTAGTCAGCCGCCATGCCAGCATAATTTCCATTTCCATCAAAGAATTCCATGGGAGGCCACTTCGGGTCCGAGCCGGCCAGAATGATGGGATGTTCGTCCAGCCATTTCTTTTCCTCTTCCGTGAATTCCAGTTCGGAATCTTTTTCCTCTTCACCTGAAGAGATGGCGATCCATTTTCTCAGGATATCCTTTTTCTCATGTTCGGTTACTCCGGCCAGGGCCTTTACCAATACCCGGTTCAGCATGGGCCAGTCCTTGCGGGAGCCGAAGGCCAGTTTGTAGGAAAAACCGGACATGCCATTCACACGCAGGTTTATAATATTCCACTTTTCTATGGTGTGGCTGGTGGTGGCGATATTCATGGCAGAGGCGTCCGCTTCTCCCATGGATACGCTTTGAAGCGCGCTCTTGACGTCCGGGGCCATGATAATTTTTATTTCAGGGTGTTTTTCCCTGAGAAATTTGTTGATGGCAAAGCCATCCACGGACGCGATGGTCTCTCCGTGCAGGTCCTTAAGGGAGGAAACTTTGGGGTGTCCTATTCGGGTAATGATGACGTCCGGGAATTCCACGTAAGGGGGGGTGAACAACATGTACTCCATTCGTTCCGGCGTTTCCGCAGCCACAGCCACCAAGTCGGCCTCGCGCTTTTTTACGAGGTTCAGCGATTCATCCCAGCTTTCCGTCTTCATGGGTTCAAAACGGACGCCGAGTTTTCTGCCGATAAGTTTCAGGTAGTCATCAGCCACCCCTTGCGATTTGCCGTCCTCTCCCCTGAATTGAAATGGGGCGTAATCAGGGTCAGGCGCTATGCGAATGACGGGATGGTTTTTAACCCATTCCTGTTCCTCATCGGTCAGTTCCACCCTCCTCTGTTCTTCCGGTTTCAGGTCCTCCGTATAGGAGAACATGATCCACTGGCTAAAAATCTGGGCATAGGTTCCGTCCGCTTTGATTTCATCCAGGACCTGTTGCCATTTTTCAATCACGGAGCCCGGTGTGCCTTTGCTGAAGGCCATGGACATATAATTCTGTTGCACTTCAAAAATCTTTTTTATCTTGCCTCCGGCTCCGGCTTTGGCGATCATGTGCTTTCCGGTGAGTTCATTGGCGATCCAGAGGTCGATTTCCCCATCCAGCAGTTTTTGTACGTTCATTTGGTTTTCCAGCACGGCGTCGAGGTTGGTGAACCCTTTTTCCTTTAATAGGAGTTCACCGAAGTCATCTTTATAGACGCCGATGCTCTTAACCTTTTTCGCGTCTTCCAGGCTGGTGATGGCGATGCCGGAACCTCTCCTCGCGAAGAAGACCGAATTGTTCGGCACCAGGGGACCCACCCACTTGAAAAGATTCTCGCGCATGGGAGAACGGGTGGTGGAAAAGAGGATGGTATTGTCCTCTTCCTGAGCGAGTTTGTATCCGTCCGCCCAGGGCATGGTTTCTATATTGTCCGGGTGGCCGAGTCTTTTCAGGATTTCACGGACAATTTCAGTGGAGATGCCCAGTATCTTGCCGTCTTTGGAGGCATAGTTGTAGGGAGGGAATTCTTCCGTGATGATTCTGAAGTTTTGCGCGGATGCGGGAATCGCCGCAAGAAACAACGCAAAGAGAATTGCGGAAGCAATAAAAAAGGCTATTAGCCCGAATTTTCGGTTATGGGTCTTTGATTGATTCATTTTTAGTTTAATTTTTATTCCTTAGTGTTGGGAAATTTTAATACTACCTAAAGTGAGCGATTTTTTGTCAAAATAAAATACCCTTTGGGCAATAAAATGTTGATATAATTGAAGAACGCTAATTCAATTCAACTTTCAACAATTTCACCCAAAGGGTTATGTCATGAAAATCAAAAGTTCAGGCTATCATATC
>JAJDAS010000104.1 GCA_029261755.1 Nitrospinia bacterium | reverse complement strand
CTCCCCCCTTTTTCATGCCTTGATTGTAAAGCCGGGCAAAAGTTTACTAAGATTGTTTCAATAACACCCCACATTGAAGCCGCATTTATCCATCTATTCCGATTCTCAAACCGGACGCATTGTCAGCATATGAATATTCTCATAAAGTCCGTTTGCTATTTGAAAAAGAGCATTTTCATTTCCCTCTGTTTTGTCAGCTTAAGTGGATTATTACTATCCAAAAACTCCTATGCACAAATCGGGGAAGAAGCGAATACCCAGAAAATGATCTACAACGATAACGAACTGAAAGTTGCCGAAGTCTTTGAGTTGGGAATTGAGGAATTGATGCAAATCAATGTGGTCACGGCTACAAAGATCCCTCAAAAGATATCCGATGCCCCCGCCAATATGATGGTTATTACTAAGCAGCAGATTAAGGAGAGGGGATATGTGAATCTCCTGGACCTATTGGAGGACTTACCTCATGTGGACATACAAAACAAAAGCGCTGAGGAATTTTTCCATCTCATAGGTGTTCGAGGCAGGCAAAGTAATTCAGACTTCATTATTATGCAAGATGGCAAAAGGATAAATTCCCCCACCAACGAATACATACCCGTAGCGGATAATTTTCCCCTTTATCATGCGAAACAGGTGGAGGTGATCTTCGGACCGGGCTCAGCCCTCTATGGCGCTGACGCTTTCACTGGGGTCATCAACATCATCACGGAAGATGCAGAGGAAACGGATGGCATGACCATCTCTTCTTCCATTGGCCAATACGGTTACTACTACAATTACCTACACTTCGGAAAAAAAATAGCTAAAAACGTGGATTTTTCCTTTGGGGGGCATTGGCATGACTCGGACAATGCCGATCTTTCCAAGTACCACCCGGAGAAATTCGCAAAGGCAAATCTAACTACCTTTGGAAACAGTACGGTCCGCACTGCGGCAAATAGGGAAGACTACTATTTCGGTACGGGGAGCTATAGCAGTTTTGCTAAGCTGAATATAGATGAACAATTTGTTTTTGGATTTAACCAGTCCTATTTCAGGCATCCCTCAACTACCGGCGTAAGACCCAACCAGTCCATATTTGGAAGTGAAGCCAAATGGGAGACTCTCATTCGCAACTATTATGGAGAGCATAATTTCGGTGTTACGGATAAGCTTTCCGGTAAATCCACCATCAGTTACCACACCTATGAGGTTCTGCCGGAGTCTTTATATAAGAATATTTATGTTGACTTTGAAAATGGCTACAAGTATGCCCACGGCAAAAAGTTCATGTTGGAGCAGCAGATAAACTATAAGCTTTCCGACAACCACCTCTTTGTAGGTGGGGTTACCTGGGAAGATTTCTATTCCCTTCCCAAAACAGCCGACCTGCAATGGCCTTATAACCCCAATCTCCCCTCGGCATCTCAGGGTTATACTTATCCAGGGACCAATGGTTCCATTCCCACGCAAATCTATGAATTAAACTACAGCAATATAGCAGGCTATATCCAGCTCCAATCCCAATGGACCGATATTATTTCCTCAACAATAGGCGTTCGACTTGACTATAATTCTCGATACGGAAAGACTATCAACCCAAGGGCTGGAATTGTCCTAAAACCATGGGAACCCACCACCATAAAGGTTCTTTATGGAGAAGCTTACTTGGCTCCATCACCCTATGACGCTTATAGGCATTATGGCACCTTCAGCGGAAACACCAACGCAAATGGAGAGTACATCAGCTACTATATGGCCCTTCCCAATCCCGATCTTAAGCCGGAAAAATCCAGAACTGCGGAATTCGCTTTAAGCCAGAATGTTACATCAGAGCTCACCGTTTCTTTAAGTGGGTATTACACTTGGTATAAAGATGCAGCTTTTTCGCGTTACTACAACACGTCTTCAAACGCTATCAGTGGTGGTCAAGTTCTAGCATGGATACAAAATGAAAACATTGGAAGTTCTGAAATTTATGGTGGGGACCTCAGATTGGATTACAAAAAAGATTTGGGGAAACTTAATATGAAGCTTTGGGGGAATTACTCATTTGTGGATGGGTGGGAGAATAATGGTAGTGGTACCAAGGTTGAGCTTATGTATATAGCCAACCACAAAATCAAAGGAGGATTTACCGCTACCTGGAAGAAAAAATATTTCATTACTCCCATGGTCCGGTGGATTAGTGAAACTAGCCATCAGAGAATGAGTCCCAATAATTCAAGGAAACGGATCAAGGTGGATGACTATGTCCTGGTTAACCTCCATTGCGGAGTGAACGATCTTTTTATCGACGGCCTTTCCGCTTACTTGAATGTTCGAAACCTTCTGGATGCAAGGTATTCAAATGCCGGGGGAGGCGCTAGCAATTTTATCTCATCACCGCAGGACCCTATAAGTGTAAGAGGAACCATAGAATACAAGTTTTAACTCCCTTTCTCTTTCCTGAATAAACTGATACGCTTGCATCCTCCCACATGGCCGAATCTTGCCTACTTTCGGCAAGTGTCAATGCAAAACGCATAATTAGTGCATTTTGCATTAATTGCCTAACCTCTTAATAAATCAAGTAAAAAAGAGTTTTCATGGGCATCCTGCCTCATTTTACCCTGAAAAGGATTTTCAGTAAAAACCTGAAAAGTCTTAATAATCAACATGTTGTAAAACTTCATCCCCCAGGAACGGTTTTTGCGTATATTATTTCTTCCTCCAAAAACTACAAGTGGGAGAAACTATGAAGACCGACACCAAGGGGACTGTTTCCAGGAACAACCGATTTTTCCAAAGCCTTATTTTTCTCTTCCTCCCAGCCTTCCTCATCGCATTGGCTCCTTTCAATGAAAAGGCATTTGCTGCCACCGGCGGTGAAATGGCTATTCTCCAAATGTTTTATGCTCATGAAGAGCTAAAAATCGTCACCTCCAGTAGGAAGGAAAAGTTACTTAATGAAGTAGCGGAAAACGTCACCGTGGTGACAGCAGAGGAGATCCAGGCCATAGGCGCCCATACCCTCGTGGACGTGCTGAACTACGTCACGGGTGTTCAGATGGCCTTAGCCGGCGGACCAGGAATGCATGCTAACCCTTCCATTCAGGGATCCCATGAAAGACATGTTCGCCTTCTACTGGACGGCATCACCATGAACACTGTCGGCTCACTCAACGCCTATTGGGCGCTTATCCCGGTGCAGCAGATCGAAAAGATCGAGATCATCAAGGGACCTGCCTCCTCCGCATGGGGGTCGTCTCTGGGAGGCACCATCAATGTAATCTCCAAGGGACCGCCGAAAGACCAGGCGGAATTCCCATGGCCCAAAGGAACGGTCTCCACCTCTTATGGGGAGGCGAATACAGGAGACTTTCGCGGAGAGTTTTCCGGCCGGGTGGAGGGCATGGGCTACTACCTGAGTGTGGGAAAGTTGAAAACGGACGGTCTCACCCCCGGGACGGACTTTGATTCGGACAACGTCTACGCCAAGCTTCAATGGAATCCCTGGCAGGGAGCCCTTTTCCAGTACACAATGGGCTACAACGAAGGCGCACAGGGAACAGGGGATTACCCCTCCTATGGCTATACCACGGATATCGATTTCGACATCTTCTATTCCACCGTAAGCCTGGACACCCCCTTGTGGGGAGGAGCCGATTTGCAGCTTTCCCTCCGCACCCTCCAGCAGGGGTTGAACCAGTTTTGGTATCTCTACAGTACAGGTACCCGGTTCTCCAGCCTATTCACTAGTGAGTCCACCCATGGCGGCAGCGGCAAGGTCACCTGGAAGAAGGGAAGACACTCCCTGGTCCTGGGCGCGGATCTGGACAGCAGTGACATGGAACACTCTAACTTTGCCAACCGAGGAGCGGAGCTGGATACCTGGGCCGTCTTCGCCAACGATACCATTCGCTTGAGAAATTGGACTATTACCCCGGGATTGCGCTACGACCATACCAGCACCTCCGGTGGTTTTGTGAGCCCCGGCATAGGAATCACCTGGCTGGGCCTGGACAACACCATCCTTCGTGCCACGGTAGGGAGGGGCTTCAGCATCCCCAGCCTTTCTTCCACCAATGGATCCACTAGGATCACCCCGGCTTTTCAGTCTAACCCCAATCTGAAGATGGAGAAGGTCTGGTCTTACCAGATAGGCATGGAGACCACTTGGCTGGAAAAGGTCTGGTTCAAAGTTGGTCTGTTTCGCCACGAGGTGCGAGACCTCATCGCAATTAATCGTCTTCCCGGCGGCAAAAGAACCCCGGTAAATAAGGATAGAGCCAGGCGGCAGGGAGTAGAGGTGGAGGCCAAAACCCTCCCCATATACAATACATCACTTTATGCTGGATTTTCTTTCATCGATGCCAGGGATTCGGAGACCGGAAAAATCCTCGATGAAATAGCCAGGTACACCGGGGATGTGGGAATTCAGTACAAAGATGAGGACTCTCTCCGTATCGACCTGAAAGGCCACTTCATCTGGTGGAATATGTCCTCCCAACCTATATCCGACTTCAAGGGCAACTACGATGACTTTGTCTGGGATCTCTTCGCCTCCAAAAAGGTCTGGTCCGGCCATGGAAGGGACCTGGAGCTTTTTTTTAACTGGAGGAACATCTTCAACACCTCACAAAACCTGTACAACATCCTTCCAAACCCCGGAACATGGGTGGAGGGAGGAATAAGGGCGACATTTTAAAAAGGAAAGGGATTGAAACAGTTATGAAAATTCCAGGAATAAAGGCCTTGCACTCGGGAGTTGAAAATCAACCGGGAAATCTTTCAGTTTGTTGTGATAGGAACCACCAGTTTTTCCTAAGCCTTATTTCTCTCTTCCTCCCAGTCTTCCTCATCTTCTTAGCTCCCTTCAATGAAAAGGCAATTGCCGCCACCGAGGATGAGATGGCCGTCCTTCAAATGTTATACGCCGAAGATGAACTGCTCATCGTCTCATCCAGCAGAGAGGAAAAACCGATGTCCCAGGTGGCGGAAAACATTACGGTTATCACCAAGGAAGAAATTGAGTCCATCAACGCCCACACCCTCGTTGACGTCCTTCACTATATACCCGGGGTTCAGATTGATATGGTTAGGGGTGGCCCTGGAAGTCCGGCAGTCCCTAGAATATATTGGTCGGAATTCAGGCATGTTCTAGTCATGGTAGACGATGTCCCATTAAATAATCTGGGAGAAAACGCTTTGGCTCTTCACCATGTCCCAGTTCAGCATATTGAAAGAATTGAAATCATGAAAAGCCCTGGCTCCTCGGCCTGGGGTTCCAGTCTTGGTGGTGTTATCAATATCATAACAAAGCCCCCCGGTGACTCCAATAAAATAAATGGGACCATTTCCTCTTCTTATGGAGAGGGAAATACTGGGGATTTTCGAGGAGAAATATCCGGGAAGGTCGAAAAGTTAGGGTTTTATATTTATTCGGGGAAATTTAAGACAGACGGCCTGACTCCAACTACTTTTTTTGACACTAATAACCTCTATGCCAAACTCAAATATGATATTAGTGAAACGACCAACCTCCTCTTCACCCTCGGATACGCAGAAGGAAAAGGCGGAGGAGGAGAAGTGAAGTCTTTTGGTGTTTTCTTCGATGATGTTTTTGAGGAACTCTTTTCCACTTTAGCCCTGAACACGAAAATAAACGAAAACACCAATTTAAGCCTTTCCCTCAGGACCCTTCAAATGGATATAGATATGTTTTCTAAATATATTTCCACTGGTAATGCGTATCGAAAAGTTCTTTCCCAGGGGTCCACTTTTGGGGGAAGCGCGAAAATCACATGGAAAAATGAACGCCACGATCTGGTTGTGGGGGTTGATGTTGACGATAGGTTCGATGAGGCCAACTATTATACTAATGGCGGGGAGGGTAGAAAACAGGTGGCTGTCTTTGCCAATGATACCATCCGAGTTGGAGATTTTTACTTCATTCCTGCTATCCGCTTTGACCATACTAATACCAACGGTGATTTTTGGAGCCCTAGCGCTGGGGTCACCTATACCGGGTTTGAAAAAGTCCTGTTTCGGGCCAATATTTCAAGAGGGCTGAGCATTCCTCCATTCGGCTATACGTTTGGAAGTAACAATGGACTTTTTCCCAATCCCGAATTAAAAATGGAGGAATGCTGGTCCTATTATGGCGGACTGGAGTTAAACCCTATTAAATATTTGTGGCTTAAAGCCGGTTACTTCCGGATAGATATCCGAGGTCAATTGGGTTACGAAAATTACCAGGGAGGCCGGAGAGCTATTAATCTAGGAAATTATAACCGGCATGGCGCGGATGTGGAGGTAAAGACCACCCCATTTTTCAATATATCTCTTCATTTGGGCTTCAATTACTCACATCTTGAATTTGATTATCCTGCCCAATTACTTGACAATCATGATATGTATAAAGCCGACATAGGCATTTTATATGACGATAAAAAATCCTTGAAAATAAACATCAAAGGCCGATTCGCTAACAGGAATACTCTTTTTGGCGGCCCTTCTCATCCTTTTGTTTGGGATTTTTTCCTCAATAAAAAAATTTACTCTACGGATAGGTGGTCCACTGATCTTTTTTTTAGTGCCCGAAATGTCTTGAATAACTTTCAAGACTTCGGATATGGTTTTAAAAATGAAGGCAGGTGGTTTGAGGGAGGTGTACGGGTGAAGTTTTGAAGTTTATTTGCTCCTCACACACACATGATATTATATTTCCCTTTGAGGATTAAATTTTCGCATAATATTTTAGATGCAACTAAGACCTTAACTCTAAGTTTGGAGAATTAAAGGAAAAAATGAAAATTATTACACTTTCACTTTTTTGCGTAGCTTTTTTTACCCACTTGGCTTTTGGTGAGGAAACGTGGTTATTAAAGGCGGAAGCGATTTATGAACTCAGCATTGAGGAACTTATGGAGCTGGACGTGACCACGGCCACCAGGACGCCTCAAAAGATATCCGATGCCCCCGCCAATATGATGGTCATTACCAAACAGCAGATCAAGGAGAGGGGATATGTAAATCTGTGGGATCTAATATCGGACCTTCCTAATGTGGACGTATTCAATAAAGCCGGGGAAGAAAATTTCCACTACATAACCGTTCGTGGAGAGAGTGGAACTTCAGATTTTATCATTATGCAGGACGGGCATAGGATCAACTCCCCTACCAATGAGTTTATCCCCGTGGCCGATAATTTCCCCCTCTTCCATGCCAAACAGGTGGAGGTGATCTTCGGCCCTGGCTCCGCCCTTTACGGAGCGGACGCCTTTACGGGAGTGATCAACATCATCACGGAAGATGCTGAGGAAACCAACGGATTGACCCTCTCTTCTTCCATTGGGCAGCATGGATACTACTACGAT
>JAJDAS010000103.1 GCA_029261755.1 Nitrospinia bacterium | reverse complement strand
GCCTATAATTGTGCAATATTGCGTCAACTAAAGGCGGAATTACAAACTTAAGGAACCTCTGAAAAACTCAGTTTTGCAGACAGGCAAATCTTGTAACTATTTGAATTTATGGCCGCAGAAGAATACGCTTCCTTGAAAAATCGCAGTTTATCAGAGGGTCCTTAACGCATAAACTGGTTCAGGGGGGTGTAATCCTTCACAAAAATTATGAAGGCCTGGATTTCTACCACTCTTCCTTCTTCAGCTCCTGGAACAAACCCTCTTGGTCCTTGGAAATTTCCTTGGGAAAGCGGATGAGGGTTCTTACATAGAGATCGCCGTGCCCACCCCCCTTAAAGCGTGGCATTCCCTGATTTTTAATGCGAATTCTGGTATGGCTTTGGGTCAAGGGAGGAACTTTAATCCGTTTGACCCCGTCCATGGTGGGTACTTCCAGGGAAGCGCCGAGGATGGCATCGGTGAGCTTGATTTCACGGTCCACGGCCAGGTCGTCGCCATCTCGTTGGAACTCGGGATCGGAGCAAACCTTAATGGTAAGATAAAGATCCCCCCCTTCCAGCCCCTTTCCGGCAAGACGGAGTTTCTTGCCGCTATCTACTCCTTTTGGAATTTTAACCTTCACCTCTTCGATTTTTTCAAGCTGGTAGGAGATCATTTTTTCTCCACCAAAATAAGCATCCCGCAGGGAAATTTCCAGGTCCATTTTCAAATCCTGACCCCTCTGACAGGAATGTTGGCCTCCGAAGTCGCCAAAACCGGAAGAGCTATAAGAGGCTCTACCACCGTGCCCCCTGCCTCCACCCGCGAACATCTGGGAAAAAACACTATCTGCGGAAAAACCTTTTCCTTTGAAGAGATCGCCAAGGATATCACCCATATCCGCGCCTCGAAAAATGTCTTCCTGGGAAAACCTCTGTCGGAATCCATCTGCTCCGAACATATCATACTGTTTCCGCTTCTTTGCATCGCTCAGGACCGCGTATGCTTCGCTGATCTCTTTAAACTTTTCCTCGGAGGTTTTGTTCCCCTTGGTTTTATCGGGATGATACTTCATGGCTAGCTTTCTATACGACTTTTTGATTTCTTCCTTGGAGGAATTCTTTGTTACCCCAAGCGTTTGGTAGTAATCTTTCTGGGCCATTGGATTTGTTTTCCTAAAAAATTGTTAGTATTTTGGTAAGTGCTTACGGTTCCAGGTTTAGGGTTCAAAGTTCAGGGTTAGAGAAAAAAATAGCCAAAGACATTTGAAATTTAAAAGGAAGCTTTGAACATCGAACATCCAACATCGAACACTGAACATCGAAGAAGGTAGTTTTTGTATTATAAAACAGTTGGTTACAAGAATATTTTAAAAAAGATTTCCACCTTCTTCGATGTTCGATGTTGGGCGTTCGATGTTCGATGTTAAAGGTTTTGATCCATTGTTTTAAGAGGTTTTTAGATTTTGAGAGATGAATTCTCAGAATTGCCGAGTTAGAATCTATGCTCACGCACCACTATCGTACTTTACGCCCTTTCAACCTTGAACCGTGAACCTGGAACCCTGAACCTACGTTCTTGCTAATTCGCATCAATTCGTAAACCCCACTCCTCATCCAACAAAACACCATTATTGCGCTCATCCATGGAATAGCGGTCTTGTCCGCCCCCTAAGTCCATGAGGAGGCCAAAACTTCCCCACTCATGCCTGGTGGCCTGCCCCCATCCCTGGCTATTCCCCTTACTATAATACATATCGGCGCCTTTATTATCGAGTAATATCCCCACTCCCCCGGCATTTCCCGTTCCCTGGACCAAAACACCTCCCTGGTACTGGTCGTTTCCACTCTTGTCCCGCAGAATGCCCACTGCTTCATCGTGGCCGCACCCTTGGGAAACGCCATAAGCGCTGGAATATTGGTCGTCTCCATCCTTGTCTAACAAAATTCCAATGGAGCGATGAATCCCCGCACCCTGGGAATAACGTCTGGAGTGGTAGGTATCGTGCCCCGACTCGTCCACCAACATTCCCAAGGCATACCAATAGCTTGCTCCCTGTGAAAAATAACCGGCGTGGTAGGTGTCATTGCCGCCGCCATCGGAGAGCAACCCGACTCCTCCCGATGCTCCTATATTGCTTTTGAATGGACGAAGCCCAAATCCCACTCCTTGGGATAGAGATTGATACGCCTTTCCAGGTTCACGGAAATCCTGATATTCTTTTCCAGCAAAATAAAGATCTTCACCCTGGCTGTCCACTATGGCTCCAAAACCTTTTGTCATCCCAAATCCCTGGGAGTAGAGTTGGGAGTGGTAGGAATCGTCCCCTTTTCCATCCAAAAGTAGACCAACGCCAAAAAAACCGGCCCCTTGGTTTGCCGTTTTGCCCAAATAACGGTCATCCCCCTTTTCATCATAGAGGAGCCCAAAACCGAAATATCCCGTTCCCTGGGAATAGTTTCCCGCATCATAAATATCATCCCCATCCAGGTCTATTAAGATTCCCATCCCCATCCGCCCACTTCCTTGGGAGAAGTCTTCTTGGGCACGATAGGTATCGTTGCCGTTCAAATCGATGCAAATGGAGAGAGGCCCCTCTTTACGCGAACCTCCTGCGGAATTCCTGTAGACATCATCTCCTCCCAAATCGATGATCAGTGCCGCCCCGCCGATATATTCGTTTCTTCCAGGTCCCCCCACAATAACCCGGCCAAAACCGAAATCTTCATCCATGAGCACTTTCCCTTCCACTCCGGACCGTCCGGCCACGAGTGGGTAGCTTTCCGTAAGCTCCCGAACCCGATCTTCTAGCCCGTTTAAATAATCGAAATATTCAAAGTCCACCAACATTACCAGTTTCATAAAAGCGGAGAGCAGTTTTTCATAGTCGATTTTGAAGGCAAGACGTAAAAATTTCAACAGCTCCTCATTGGCCTGATGTAGCTCCTCCTTCGTCGGCTCTTCTTCCGAAGGTTCGGGGGGTTGTCGGAGGAGTTCCGGGGCGGAAGCAAATAGAAATTCCAACTCATCCCGGGAAAGCTTAGCAAAGGCTTGCTCCATTTTTTTGCTGGATTCACCGAGGGCTATTTTCCACTCCTCCAGATACTCATGAAACTCCCTCAGCCTCTTTTTATCCTTTTTCTCAGGCAATTCCAGGAAAATATCCATCTCCCCCAACGCTTTTTGGTAAAGCTTCATCATTTGTCTTTGCTTCAAAGCCTCTTGCATATCACCGGAGAGCTTTTCCGCCAGAGAAGGCCCACGCATAGGGAAATGCAAAAGATAATCTATTTCCCCAAGTCTGAAAGGATTTTTTTTGTTGTCTGTGGATATCAGTTGGTAGGTGCCCAGCTCGTAACTATTTTCCCGAATTCTATCCAGTGTCTTTTCAACCTGAGCCCGGGTGCCGGTTTGTTCAAGAGTTTTTTCCAGTAGAGAAGGATGGCTATCCTTTTTTTCCAAATCTTCATGCTCTTTCAAGATAGGTTCAACTCGCAAAGGAGACCCAAGCACAACCTGCAACGGGACCCTCTCCATTTCTCTAAGGACCACCAATTCTATTTCATCTCCTGCGCCCATTTTTTCTATTTGGTTTTTAAATGAGTCAAGAAGAGACCTATCTTTTTCCACAATCAGAGATTTTTTTTTCAATTCCACTATGATGTCGCCTTCTTTCAAACCACCCTTTTCAGCGGGAGATCCTTGCATGGCGAACTCCACCCGAATGCCCGCTTCACCCGGGTTCCCACCAAATTCCGCAATGTTTCCCGAAACGGGTCCCATCAATATACCCAGCCAACCTTTGTTTTCCTTGGGCGGCACTCGTGGTTTAATTAAAAAATCTATGGCTGATTCCCCTTCATGGGAGACAGACAAGGCCATAGGATATTTTTTCAAAGGCTCTTCCTTTTTGGTAGTTACGCACGCAGAAACGCAGATAAACACCAGCAAAAGATATTTTAAATTTTTCATTTTAGATTTTTGATAGTTGCGCATGTATTCTGAGAATTAATCTCTCTCAATATATAAAATCTCTTAAAACTAAAGACATGGAACCACTAATTACACAGATTTCACAAATTAAAAAAATTAGTGCAATTAGTGTAACTAGTGGTTAAGAAAGTTTTTTGTTTTCTGCTGTCTATGGCTTGCAGGGTATAAGATCCTTTTTTGCATTCGGAATCACATTGTACTGTATTTTGGTTTATTAGTAACTTTTCCCGATTTTGGATATACCCAAAGAGATGAAGCGAAAGTAGACGCGAAAAGCCCCTCTCTGGTAGACTAGGTGCTCCCGGCGTTTCATTGGCATAGCTAGTAGTCCCAAATGTAAAGGGGATGAGGATTGAAATGGAGAATTCCTTAAATAATAAAGAAAAAGAAACGCTCCTCAAGCTGGCCCGTCAGGTTCTATCCGAAAAAACCTTGGAGGGCAAGGTCCGGGAAAATATAGAGAAAGATTTTGAAATAACCGAAGTGTTAAAGCAAAATTCAGGTGTTTTTGTCACTTTAAAAATCCAAGGGCAACTTCGCGGATGTATCGGCTATATCGAACCTATCAAACCCTTATACCAGGCAGTGATTGAAAACAGCATCAACGCTTGCAGCCGGGATCCCCGTTTTTCTCCGGTCACGGAGTCGGAGCTTTCCAAAATAGACCTGGAAATATCAGCGCTTAGCCCACCGGAGTCCATACCCGATCCCGACCACTTTGAAGTGGGCACCCATGGCATTATTTTGAAACAAGGATCTTACTCCGCCGTTTTTCTTCCCCAGGTGGCTCCCGAACAAGGTTGGGACAGGGAAGAAACTCTTCGCCACCTGAGCCAAAAGGCCGGACTCTCAAAAAACGCGTGGAAAGAAAAAGGAACAACCTTCAAAGTCTTTACCGCACAGGTGTTTCATGAAGACAAACAGTGATGGAATGGTGGAAAGGACAAAACCGGAGTGTTGGAGTGATGGAAAAGTTGGGTTTAAAAACACCATCCCATTACGCCATCGCTCCATTGCTCCATGATTTTCCAGTACTCCATCACTCCAGTACTCCATTACTCCATGATCTTAAGAGTGAGCCATAAGCATATGAAAAAAAAATTATGGGGTGGGCGCTTTTCCGGATCCACGGACAATCTTGTTGAAAAATTTACAGCATCCATCCCCTTTGATTACAGGCTTTACAAGCAGGATATTCGTGGAAGTATCGCTCACGCAACCATGCTGGCCAAGTGCGGAATCATTTCCAAAACCGACTCCAAAAAAATCGTAGCTGGACTAAAAGCTATCGAGAAGGAAATCGACGCCGGAGATTTTGAATTTTCCATCGAGTTGGAAGATATTCATATGAATATCGAAAAGCGACTCATGGATAAAGTGGGACCAGTGGGGGGGAAACTGCATACCTCTAGGAGCCGGAACGACCAGGTTGCCCTGGATATCCGACTTTACCTGAAGGATGAGATCCAGCACATCAGTAATTTGTTAGCTGATACAATCCGTGCCTTCCTTGCCCTTGCCCGGGAGAACATTGATGTTCTTATGCCGGGATACACACATCTTCAAAGAGCGCAGCCCGTAAGGTTCGCTCATCATATGCTAGCCTATGTGGAGATGTTTAAGAGGGATGAAGAGCGCCTCTATGATCTGCTGAAGAGGGTAGACGTCATGCCACTAGGCTCAGCGGCCCTGGCTGGCTCCGCTTATCCCATTGACAGAAAATATTGCGCCCAGCTTTTGGGCTTCAAAGCCATTTCCAAGAACAGCATGGACGCAGTTTCCGACAGAGATTTTGCCATCGAGTTTTGCTCCGTAGCCTCCATGATCATGATGCATTTCAGCAGGTTCAGCGAAGAGATCGTGCTTTGGTCATCTCAGGAATTCAGGTTTATCAAAATTGCCGATAGCTTCTGCACTGGATCAAGCATTATGCCGCAAAAGAAAAACCCTGATGTGGCGGAACTGGTAAGGGGTAAGACAGGGCGTGTGTATGGCAATCTTGTTTCTCTCCTCACTTTGATGAAATCCCTGCCACTGGCATACAATCGTGATATGCAAGAGGACAAAGAGCCTCTCTTTGACACGGTGGACACCATCAAGGATGTCCTTTCCATCAACATTGCTATGATCAACAATATAAAACCGGAAAAAGAAAATCTGGAAAAGGCACTGCGTCTTGGCTACACTACTGCAACCGAGATGGCTGATTATCTGGCGGGAAAGGGCATGCCTTTCCGGGAGGCCCACGAGGTTGCGGGAAAGGCGGTATCGTACTGCGAAAAAAAAGGAATTGGCTTGGAGGAGTTGTCCCTGGAAAAACTGCGGGACCTGTCAGCCCTTTTTAACAAGGATGTTTACAAGGTTTTCGGGGTAAAGCAGGCGGCTGACCGCAAAACCTCTTTCGGTGGCACCGCCAAAAGGGAAATCAAAAAGAGGCTTGTAGAATTGGAAAGAACTTATGGCAAGTAAACACAAAATTTTAGTCGTTGATGACGAAAGCGCTATTTGTGATTCTCTTCAAACATTTTTTCGATTTGAGGATTACGATATTGAGATTGCTACAAACCCTGCCAAAGCCATTGAAATGGTGAAAGAGGACAGTTTTCAAATTTTCCTGGTGGACATGGCCATGCCCAATATGGATGGCCTGGAGTTGCTTAAAAGGATCAAGGGTATTAGGCCCACCGCCCAGGTGATCATCATGACTGGATTTGTAACACAGGGGAGAATTCTTGACTGCTTCAAGGAAGGAGCGGCGGATTTCCTGGAAAAACCTTTCAAAGACCTCATGTTAATACAGAAAATGGTGGACGAAGCTTCCACCAGGCTTACCCGATGGGAAGAGCTTTTGCATAAACTCCCCACAGGCTAATAGTTCACTCTCGCCAAGGCAATAGTCACGTTCCCACTGATAATTTTTTCCTGTAGCAGAGAGTCGTTTCCTGCGCTGAGCATGGCCGCAGGCTCCGCTACACCACGAGCACCCACGTGTTCCATGGCTTTTGGGGAAGGGTTTGGAATTTCCTTCACATGGTTCAACTCATCGGCATCGTAGTAAACGATGGGGAGCCGGAACTTTTGGGAAAAGGCCTCCAGGGCCGGTTCTCCTCTCTTTTTTTCGATGGTGGCCAAATTACGAAGGCTTCCAATAGCAAGCCCATTCTCTTTTAGCGTTCCCAGAATCACCTCTTCCACCTCTTCCGCCGGAGTACCGCTATTGCAGCCAATACCGGCAACCAGGCTTTTGGGGTGATAAATAACTGTTTGATCCACCCAAGGAACTAACTGATTTTCGTCTAATAGTTGGTCCGTGATGAGAATCAGGGCTGTAGATTTTAGGTTTTCGGCTTCATCCAGGGAAGAAAAAAGGTGAAGATTCGGAGGTAGTG
>JAJDAS010000102.1 GCA_029261755.1 Nitrospinia bacterium | reverse complement strand
TTTTTTATTGCGGGGAGTTGAAAAGGTAAACGCCGAATTAAAACTGATGAGTATCGGGTGGAATTTGAAAAAGTTGCTGAAGTTTGGGTTAAGCCCGGCGCAAATATAAGAAAAATTAAGAGGCGCACTATATTTATGTAGCAATTTGCATATAATTATTTTTTCCGCACAATCTTCCCACCCAAAGTTAATGAAATAACCGAACAGAATCCTAATTAGCTCTCCGGGTCGGGAAATTTCGCGCCTTGTGCGCTTCCAATGTTCTCGGACAACCTGTCAAGGTGACAACGTGCCTTCTAATGGGTGACCCCAAATTCAAGATGAAATGCCCGAGGCGATTCCGGAACCTGTGATTGAAGTTTTGGCAGGTTGAAATACCCCTAACGCATCACCTTCTTATCGTTCACTCTGAGCGCATGAAGTTTCCCATCTTTAGTCTGGCGGAGGTGGGTAATCTTGGCGTTTTTCGGATGAAAACTGTCAGCGGGGGAATTTTCAAGCAGGCGGGTAATTAACCTACGTCCAAAAGACCCATGGCTGATGAGCAGGATTTTCTTCCCGGATAGCCAGTATTTCTTCCGCAACAAACTGTATGCGTCTTCTATCTGGCACAATCCCTGGCCGTAAGTCTCCCTCTTATAAAACCGGTCCGAATTTTCATCGCGAAGCGTGAAAATATGTTTGTTTTGAGGGGCTATTGTTATTTTTTTACCGCCGGTTTTCGGACAGGATTCCGGTATAGGTCCTCTATCTTGCCAGCAACATTCCGCTATTTCCGGCCATATCTCCGCAGAGAGTTGATACTTTTTTAAATACGGCAGAATTGTCTGGCGTGTTCGATCAGTAGGACTGACCAAGATAGTATCATATTGATTTTTCCCTAATTTTTCTACTAACTCAATTGTCTCCTGTATTCCTTTTTCCGTTAAAGTATCGCCTTTATTCTTGGAGTAGTCTCCTGTCGCATTGCCGATTGTCTCGGCGTGACGCACAAAATAAATATCCAGGAACGACTCGGAATTATCAGTTGCCCATGCGGATGAAGATGAAAAGCCAACCACTAAGCACAAAATAAATAATATTTTTCTTAACATATTAAATTCCTTTTCATAAATTTTATTGCAATATTGCCATTTTTTTTCATCATACCATAATAAAAAAAGATTTTACATCAAGTCCGCGTTTTGGTAGAATTCATCGATTCTCAGTAAAACAAGGCCAATGAGTTGTAGGTTTTCAAATAAATCCGGTAGAGGAAAAAGGTATCTATTAACCTCAACCTATTGAGAAGGAACCCTTATTTCTATCTGTAGGAGGATAAAATGAAAAACATCAAATCCATCCCAAGTTTGTTTTGCATTCGCGCAATTATTTTCGCAATTTTCACTCTCTTTTACGCATCATCGGCTCACTGCTCTCCACTAAGCTTTACCCCCGCTTCCGGCTTTTATTCATCAATGGTTGAAGTGAAAATCAGCATTAAAGATCCGCAAGCGGTTATTTACTACTCTACGGATGGTTCAGCGCCCACAATGAGTTCCCATATATATAACGGAGCTATCCAGGTAAACAGCACCACAGTGCTAAGGGCCGTTGGTTTCAAGAACGACAAAGCCACTTCTCCCGTAAATACAGGGACGTACTTTATTGGAGAGAAAACCAGCTTGCCTGTCGTCTCCATTGGTGTGGACCCGAAGAGCATGTTCGACCCAGTGAAAGGGATGTATATGATGGGCCCGGATGCCTCAAAGGAGAAACCCTATTATGGGGCTAACTTCTGGAAAAAGATGGAGCTTCCCATAAATGTAGAGCTTTTTGAACCGGGCGGCGCAGCCGGCTTTACCTCTGGCGCCGGCATGAAGATAGCCGGCAACTTTAGCAGACAGTTCCCCAAAAAGTCGCTATCCATCTACTTTAAGAAGAAATATGGAACGTCAAAACTAAAGTATCCCCTATTTCCCGATTTCCCCAAGGTCACGAAGTTTAAAGTGTTCATCCTGCGCAATAACGGCAACAATTACGGCCGTGCGATGATGAGGGATGGACTTGCAAGCTCGCTTACCAAAGGGCTTGAGGTCGATTACCAGAAGTTCAGGCCGTGTGTAGTATTCATAAACGGAAAATACTGGGGCCTTTACAACATAAGGGAAAAGTCCACTGCAAGATATTTTAAGTCGAATTACAATGTTAAAAAGAAAAATTTGGACCTTATCAAGAAGATGGCAATTGTGCAGGCAGGAGACGCGGCAGCATACAATAACTTAACCGGGTACCTTGAGACCAATGATATGAGGAAAGAAAGGCACTACAAGCATATAAGCAACATGATGGATATAGACAACTTCATAGATTATAACCTGCTGGAGCTTTACATAGTGAACACCGACTGGCCGGGTAACAATAATAAACGCTGGAGGGAACGAAAGCCGGGCGCGAAATGGAGATGGTTTATTTTCGACTGTGACGCCGGGTTCGAAGCCTGGCAGCAGGATTTAGCTAAGGATATGATAACCTTTGCGACAGATCCTGACGGCCCAGGTTACCCAAATCCGCCGTGGTCCACCTTGGTTCTCAGGAAACTGCTCAAAAACAAAGACTTCAGGAACAGGTTCATCAGCAGGGCCGCTACGCACCTTAATACGCGATTTTCGAAGACCGGCGTACATAAGAGGATCGATGAGATAGCCGCTATGATATATGACGAAATCCCAAGGGATTACGATAGATGGAATTATAAGGATGAATGGGAGGATGAGGTGGACATACTCAAGGGTTTTGCGTCTGAAAGGGCGGATTATATGTTCCTCAACTTCGCAAGGTATTTCAAGACCAATGGAACTGCGAAGCTGAAGATCGAAGGAACAGGCGGCAGAGTGTTTATTGATGGGCTCGATACAGGGAAGTCGCGGTATTCAGGAAAGTATTTCAAAGGCACTCGGTTGACTCTTAAAGCGATCCCTTACAGAGGAAAGAAATTTCTTAAATGGAGCGATGGTATTGCCCAGGCAGAGAGGGTAATCGATATTACAGGAGATGTTGGCTATACACCTATTTTTCAATAAAGTTGGCCAACGAAACACACGAAAAGCACGAAATTGTACATGCCCTCTGGGCTTATCCCAATACCGGCCCTTCAGGGCCGGTTTTTTTTTATTATTTAGCTATCCCATGCAAAAGAATTTTGGCACAAACGCAGCTTTAATTTTTAATCCTGCCTCAGGAGCTGGAAAATCTGCAAATCACCTGGAAACTCTAAAAAAGATATTCAACAAAAATCTTTTAATAGTCCAATCTGAACCTGGGAAAATTAAAGAACGGGTTCTCTCCCTTTGCATGGAAGATTTTAATCGAATTATCGTTATGGGTGGAGACGGAACAGTGATGGGGGTGGTAAATGGAATTATGGCGTCCGGGAAATCGCCTGTACTGGGTATTATTCCAACGGGGACGGGAAATGACCTGGCAAGAGTCCTGGGATACTATCATCGGTTCCGTGAAGACCCTTTCAGGTATTTCTCGGACTTAGCGGAAGATTTAGAAAACCCAGGGGACAGAAAATGCAATGTTTTATCGATAAATAAAAAGTTGTATTTTACCAATTACCTGGGAATAGGGTTGGATGGAAAAATTATCAATGAATTTGACAAACAAAGAACCCTCCCCCTCCCCAATAGAGTTATTTATGCCTTTTGTATATTGAAAAATTTGTTCTATAGAGTGAACAAAAAGGTGCAGTTGTCTGTGCAGACTGAAAGAGATATGCTAAATATCTTTTTTAACAAATGGGCGAACATTCTGATAGTGAATATCCCTTCTTACGGAGGAGCGCTGGTTTCTATTGAAGACGTGGTGCCTCATGAAAAAACGTTTAAACTTTATGTGATAAAGGGGATAAGAGATATTATTAAACTGTTAAAGAGAAAAAAAAGGAAGCCCCTTATTGCGAACCGGTTGATAGAAAGGGAAGAGGAAGGTGAATATAAGGCGCAAGAGGTTAAAATAACCTGCCCCCCAGGACTTCATTTCCAGGTTGACGGAGAAGATTATACCGGCATATTTTGCCATGAAAAGGAGATAACTGTTGAAGCGGCAGGGTGGTTGAGAATTTTTAAATAGGCTGTAGCGAGGCGTTCCTGATTTCGAGGCACGGTTTTCTACTGAAGGATGTGCCTCCCCCGGGATTCAACCATGTTATTACGAATCAACAATAAGTTATTGCTGAAAGCTCTTTACCTCTCTCTTGTACACAGGATGGCATCACTTTAAGAGAAACTGATTCATTATGATTTGCAGTTGTCATTTTTTGAGATGTTTTGTCCTGGTATATGCCTTACTGCTGTGTACTTGGTC
The DNA here is from genome assembly GCA_029261755.1 of Nitrospinia bacterium. GTDB lineage: Bacteria > Nitrospinota > Nitrospinia > JACRGO01 > JACRGO01 > JACRGO01. The sequence goes on along the minus strand of JAJDAS010000102.1, from coordinate 2,632 downwards.
CGTGGCCAGGGCTGGCGATTCGGGCCAATATGTAGTTTATAATGCCAAGCTTAAACATCCAGAGAACGGATATCCAAAAGCGATCGCTCATGGGGTTTGGAAGGGGATTTCTGCAAAAGAATTAAGTGCTTCTTTTTATTTGCCGGATACGCAAAAACTTTATTTTTTTCAAAAAAATAAAGTTTTACGATATTCCAGGAATAGTTCAAGCATAGACAAGTCTTACCCTCGCGCTTTGAATGTGGAATTTGCCACTTCAAAAAATCAGCGGGTAGATGCCGCACTCTATGAATATAAAAGCCGACGACTTTTTTTATTTTTTGGCAAAAGCTACTGTGAATTTAACTATAAACCATCAGACAAAAAATTTAATTTTATAAAATGCCAAGATATCCAAGTGGGTTTTAAAGGGATCCGGGGTCCTATTCAAGCAGCCACGTCTTACCCGGATGGAAAAGCTTACCTGTTTCAGGGAACTCAGTACTATCGCTATGATTTACATAAAAAGCGCTTAGATAAAAAATTCCCTCGCCCCATAGATGAATTTAGTTGGTCCGGAGTATGGCCAAGTGGCGTCAATGCAGCTTTGTACATGCCTCATGAGCTTGCCGAAGGGGCCAACTATTTTTTTAAAAATAGGGGCCTCACTAAAGCCAGGCTATGGCAAAAAAACGTGATTTTTATTACTTTAGATGGACTTCGCTATGAAGAATTCTTTAATGGTACTGACCCCATTCTTCATAATGGTAAGCATCAAAAACTCTTTAAAATATTTTGGGAAAAATATGCTCAAGAGGGAGTGATATATGGTGATCCACGATTAAATGCAGTGATGAAAATTAATAATGCCACTGGAGTGAGTCACCCGGCTTACGTAAATCTTTTTAGCGGCTATTATGAGACCTATTGTCAAAAAAATAGCTTTGGTGATGAGTGTCCACGATTTAATCGAACTACGACTTTTATAGAACGATTAGTAAACGAATTAGGGGTCCCTCGAGAAAAAGTAGCTACCTTTTCGTCATGGAAGCGAGTTGAGGATGCGATAGAAAAAAACAAGGGGACCACCATCTTTAATGGGGGTAAAGATATTTTTGTAGATCCATACTATCCGCTGGCCCACGACAAGATTAACCGTGAACAAGTAGCAGTATGTGGGATAAGTGATGATCCCGATGAGGTCTACAATGAAAGGCCTGATATCTTTACTTTTCGTCATAGTATGACCTATTTAAAAAATCATAAACCTAAGTTCCTTTATATTCACTTAGCTGAAACCGATGCTCTGGCACATCAAGATGACTATGGTGGATTGATTAAAGAAATTGCTTGGTGCGATGGCGCCATTGATGAAGTCATTCAAACGCTTAACGGCATGGGAGATTATGGCAAAAATACTGTTTTAATCATTACCACAGACCATGGCCGCGGCCGGCAACAGGCCTGGAAAGAGCATGGGAAACATTTATCAGAAAAAAATTGGAAAAATGTTCAAAAAGTTTGGGCCTATATTCGAGATCCACAGGTGCCTGGACAGGGACCTGTGAAGCATCAAGACTATAGTCATGCGTACTTGCGACCTACTATGGAAGCCTTAATGGGTTTGCAGCCAAGACTAGGGGCTGAGTTTATTTTAAAGGAAGGGCCTTAGTACGAACCGGCTGATAGAAAGGGAAGAGGAAGGTGAATATGTTATTACGGATCAACAATCAGTTACTACTGAAAGCTCTTTGCCTCTCTCTTGTACACGGGATGGCATCACTCAATTTGGCGGGCCGACTTTTCCGGTATCAGAAAGTTTTGCCCCAGTTTTTGTCTTGCCATGAGTCAAAATGGTAAAATTCGTATTTTATGAGTATTATAGTGTTTTGAAATACAAAAACATATACCATTTTAAACCCTTGCCCACGAAATACACGAAAGCACACTAAAAAAAGAATTTCTTTCGTTATTTTTCGTGTGTTTCGTGGGCAAGCTTTTGCTTTTATTTTTTTTAGAATGAAAAATATTTTTCTTCGCTTTACTCTTTCCTTAGTAATGGTATTGGCGTCAACCGGAAATCTCTTTGCGGTTGATGACGCTACTATCAACAATTCTTTACGTGAAAATGAAGACCTGAACTATGTCTTCGACACCAACTCCCTCCCATCCATCACCATCGAAATAAGCTCCAAGGAATGGAATAAACAACTGATCTATTTTGACCAGAATCCCAGGCATGAGGAATCGGTAAAGGCGAACTTTATATTCGAGAAAGACGGCAAGGTAGAGCGGGTAAAGAATATCGGCATCAGGATCAAAGGAAATACCAGTCGCGCTCGACCGGAAGGGGTAGTTGGACAGTTTCATGATCCCGTGGCGCCCGCATGGCACAAGGCCCACTTCTCGGTTAACTTCAGGGGATATAAAAAGAAAAGACGATTTCGTAGTCTGCGGGGTATGAATTTAAGATTTGTGCGGGAAGACCCCTCCTTCGTGAGAGAACTCTACGGTTACGACCTGGCGAAAAAGTTCGGGATGTGGCCCATGCATTTCGCCAGCTTTGCCAGACTGTTTATTAAGATCAAGAAAAATCCAGAACCGGCCTATTATGGAATCTATGTCATCTCGGAAAAAATTGGAAAGGGATACC
>JAJDAS010000101.1 GCA_029261755.1 Nitrospinia bacterium | reverse complement strand
ATCCGTTTTCGCGATATTAAGCAGGGATTCTATATAGGTTTTGCCTATTGAATAATGTGCAGGGTGACCAACGACAATTTTAGAAAAATCAAAGACTAAACCAGCATACCTGGCTTTAAAAATTGGATGGGTTGATTCTTTTGCCCTTTTTGTCCAATAGTTAATAATTTCGGGTGTAACTAACTTTAAACTTGGGCTTTCTGACATCGTCCCGTCATTATTATTAAAAACAGCAAATGGACCAAAATAGGTACCCCATCCAGTATCTTTGTTTTTATAGTCCTCACAAAAATCAAATGCCATTCCTTCTCCTAGTAATTCAACCGTAGGCTCTTTATCTTCATTTTGCTTTAAAGCAGATTTAATTCTTGTGGCAATTTCTCTTTCATCTGTCGGAGATGTTGAGGCTTCAATTTGTGCAATCAATTTATTTAGCTCTTCAAGTAAAATATTTTTTACCATTGTCATTTTTTGGCAAGAGAGGAAGATGAAGGAACTTGGTCAATAATTCCATTATTTTTTATCTTAGTGTTTCTCAGGCATATTTTCTTATACTTATCATTGATTTCTATATATAATATCGAGATTACAAAAAGTCAAGGAATTAATTACCGTTTTATTCAACCAACCCTCTTCCCAAAATTAAACCACACTTTCTTTGTCCTTAAAGAATAAGCATTAAACCCATCATAAGAAGTTGTATTGATAATTATTTCTTTGCCTTCTATTTCATTTCTAAGCCAATTCCTGTCAAGAAGTTCAGGGTCTTTTAAAATCCCAATAGCAATTTCCTTTAAATAAGGAATATTAACCCCGTAATACTGAAAGTGAAATTCCTTTAGATTTTCTGGCTTTCCACTCTTTTTTACTTCTACTGGTAATTTCAGCAAGAAAGTAACGTCTTGTTCGTTGATACTCGTCTTTACTTCATGCCTTTTCGCGGTTATAACAAAGCCCTGGGATTTAAACTCCTCAAAATCATTAAGGCAATCATCAATATTTCCATTGATATAGTTCGATAGATTGTTTTCCATCTGCCTTAGTGTTGGAATCTTGTCAAAGACTAATTCATTAACGTTCCCTCCAAATTCTGTTAGTTTGTGGGTTGCCTCTATTCCAATTCTTTCTAAGCATGAATCAACAAAGGTTTTTACTGGAAGGGCATCTTTTCCTATAAGAGATGGGTCTTCAGGGGCAATATTGGTTTGGTAAAGCATAAATATGAAAACAAATAGCAGAACAACTCCTAAGAGTATGAATATTGTAACCTGTGATTTCTTTTCCTTGTAAATTCTTCTTGTTGTCATTTTAGATCTACTAATTGAATATACAACTGCGGATTTTATAAATCTTGTTATTTAGAAATGATACTATTTATTTCCTTCTCAATTATTTTAAAAGTTTCTGAAATATACCTTCGATCGTGTTTCTCTTCTTTTAAATTAATTTCATAGAGTTTTTTTATTTTCATTTGACAGAAACATGTTTGGTTGGATATTTTTGTTGACTAATTTTAGTAGTGTGCTATAATTCTGGGCAAAAATTAGCTTTAGAAACCTTTAAATGGGAAATATCAATAAAAAGGAGGAAACCATGAAAACTTGCGGAATCAAAAGAAAGGCTATTTTTCACCTAGTCCTGTTTTCTTTTCTGTTCGTATGGATAAGCAAAGCGGAGGCTACACCGCCAAGGGAGTCTGTGACTGTGACCCATAGAATTGCAATTAGGTCGTTTATTTACCAGGGTGACGCTTGCACCAAGTTAACCGAAATGAAATTAAAAGTATTCGCAAATAACAGCAAAAACGGAGATCAAACGGGAAGGTTTGTCGTCTACACCGGTAGACGTGGCCATCATAATGAGCAAGTCCTCGAAATACCGGAACCGCAGGGAGGGGCAACAGATTGGGAGGTAATAGTGGTGCGGTCACCTGGCACTGGTGATTACGCGACAAATACCAAACCGCCTCACTACATTAACATTGATGATAAATGCAAGTTACTGTCCGTGAATTGGAGGCCATAGATTTATTGAAAATTACTTTATTTCTGTATTCGGTGGCGCAGGAAATGTTAAACAGCAAACAGGTTAAAATTAGGAATTTTGTAAAATCAGATATTGTTTTCATAATCATCCATGCAAAAACACCTCTAAGGGAATTGAGTTTTTTGGATAGACAAATATTACATCGTCAATATTCATGACATTATCTGTAATTTCGATAGTAGAGTTGTATGGAACTACCTTGTAGTATTTGATTATTGAGTCAAGCTTTTTATCAAGGAGTCTTGCTAATTCATTAAGGTAAGATGAGGTCTTGTTTTCTTTTAAGAGATAGAAGTTTGTTGTCTGTGCAATTACATTCATCGAGCCATTAATCTCATCAACCTTAACTTCATCAATAAAAGTTAACCCGGTAAACTCGATTTTTGCCATGATGCTGTCAAAGACATTTAGCCAGTAATCATTTACAAGCCTCTTCAAAATGATTCTTCCTTTTAGGATGTTTTGGTTTGATAGAAAATCAATCAAACCACAATGGATGCAAGAATCTTCTTTTAGATATTCAAAATCCTGTTCTTTTTCTTTTCTTAGGCATAATGAATAGTTTGTGCCGTCCATTGGCTCGACTACTGAATAATTAAAGTAATTGTCTGTAAAGCCTGTTCCAATCCCTAAAGTCATGCAGACAAAGCCTAAGTTTGGATCAATTGAAACATAGGCGCTTGAATTTGTGGATATGGTTTCAGAAAGATAGGTCAAACTTCCTTTTTCCAGATAATAAGTTGTCAGTTCAGAGTTTTTGTCTATTGAGAGTTTTGAATTTTCATCTCCTGAAAAGCTGACATTATTTGAAGAACAATCTTTTATTGAATAATTGACTGCGTGGCCGGGTTTAATCTCAACAACATTTCCGACTTTAAAGTTTGTGTTTTCAACATTTGGAATATCGATGTTTCCGCCGAATGGAAAACAGTTTATGCTCACTAATTCAGATTTGCTTACATCAAATTCATTTAATTGAAGCATGAACATCTGTGCTTTTTTAATCAGGTCGATGTTGTTTATGATGATTTCTTCGGCGTAGTCTATTGTGATTATGTTGTCTAAAATTTCAAAATTAGTGCCGTTTGAAAATCTGATATTTCCAATATTTATTTGCTCAAACTCATCAAACCTGAATCCATATTCAGTGAGCTTTCCCTTTGTTCCTTTTCTTAAGACTGTGGTTACTAACTGACCGGTCTTTTTAGCCAATACTTTGTCTCTGGTATTTTGGTTAAGCTTTGATTTATCCTCGACCTTATTGTAATTATCACCATACATCAACTGGTCATAAGTCAGTTTGGATTTGTCTAAAACTAATTTTGGATTTACTAAGGCCGGCGGGATAAGCGGGATGAACTCAGGCAAGACGAACGCTGACATGGCAGTAGCCATGAATGGATTTGAACTGATGATTTGCGGGTAATTGGTTGGAAGTTTCCACTGGGTAGGATTTGGCGGTGTAAAGGGTTTGTATACTTGAGGAGCTGGGTCTGGTGTTATAAGTCCTTCAAAAGATAAACCAGGAATAGATAAAATAATAAGAATCACAAGTAACAAAAATACATATTCTACACCTCTTTTCATAAAGGTATAGAGATTTAAGAGTATTTAAATTTAATTGATTTCTACTTTAAAACCCATTCTGGTATTTTTTTGTAGTCAGTTTCAGTTTTCAATTCAAATAAACCATCCCCTTCACTATCTATTAAATTATATTCCATGGGAAGTTTCCCATCTGTATCCACGACATAACAAAATGTATTTCCTTTAATTTTTAGTTTGTTGAAATAAGATCCATCAGGATTTTTATAAATTTCAAATTCAGTTTCTTTTCCTCTTATTCTTTTAGTTAAATCTCTATGGGCATTACCAACATACTCCGCACTACTCACATCCGGTGTTTTCCACCCCTCTGCTTTGTACTCCTCGGCATTTGCAATTTTAGCTAATCCAATATAGCCAAGCATTACTCCGCCCATTACTCCTGCCAAAAGTCTGTTTATTGTCATCTTAATATCTCCTTGTTCTTTCTAATATTTAAACCTTTCGTTTTAATCACTAATTAATGAGAACACTTACCCTTAATAAGCTTTGCACTGGATCACTACTCTTTTGGGAATGGTAAGTTTTAAATAGTAGGTATGCTTTTACATTGTTATGATTATGATGGGTGTTATGTGGCAACCTGTCCGTAGTTGTTCAGGTATAAAGCATAAAAATGCAGGTAGGCCTGCCCCCTGAATCATTTCAAATAATTTAAAATGGTCTCAATACTGATTGTTTCATTTGGTTTATGCTCTTTTCTTAATGTTTCTATTGCCAAATGATGTGCATTTGACTTTTTTCCTATATTTCCAAATTTAATTATTTTTGAATCAAAGTTTGGAAAATCTGCTTTTATAAGACCTATTAATATCGATCTGATTAAGTTGTTTTTTCCTTGGTATTCATCATCAATGACGATTAAATTGGCTTTCCCAAGGTATCTCTTAATGCAATGGAAAACTCCAATACAAAATAATTTATATTTGATTTGTTTAACTTTGTTTTTCTTTTCAAGATAAATAGACTGCTTTACTTTTTTAGGAATTTTTATAGAGTATTGGCTGGCATTGCTACATGAAATAATGGTGTCTTGGCTCATTAATTCAATCTTTCCGCTTTGATCAACTTCTATATGAGTCATTGAAGAAAAGGAAAAATCATTTTGTTAAAAACCTTTCTATTGTTTGTTTTCCATATAGAAATTAATTAGGCTTTGCCTAAATATCTCCATACAAACCATTAACTGCTTTATCTAAGTCTGGCCTTAAGACATCTGCATAGACTTCTGTAATCTGTATTGAAGAATGGCCTAATTGTTTTTGCACAAGCCTTAAGTTGTATCCGCTTGCCTTGTATAAATGGCTTGCAAACGTGTGGCGTAAATGGTGGATAGAGTGTCCATTTATTCCTGCTTTTTTTGCTGTTCTTTCAAATATTTCCTGGATTCCTCTTTTGCTCATCATTCCTTTTGAGATACTGGAGTAAATCAAATAGGAATTTTCACTCAAAGGCTCTTTAATGTTTTTTTTCCACTCAAGGTATTCGGTTAATATTTTCCGGAACTTTTTCCCAAACTTTACAAAACGCTGTTTCCCTTTTTTTCCATGCCTGACAAACAGAGAAGAGTTTTCATCATCAACGGTAAAATCCCTTATCAAGAGCATGGACATTTCCTTGACCCTTAATCCGGTGTAAAGGCCAAGATTAATGACAAACCAATCCCTGATAGCTGTTGTTTGTTTTTTTCTTTTTGCTTTTTCCTTTCTTTTGTCAGCAAGGGTTTTTAATCTAATAAGCTCTTCTTGAGAGAGAAACTTTCCTTGATCTAATACCCATTGAAAAGACATTTTTTTTAGGCATGATTCATTCTCCTTCTTAAAAAAATTCGTTAATCTTATGAAAGGTGAATGATTTATAATTGAAGGGTAAAACTGAGGAGGTATATCAGAGGAATTGAGAAGGGTTTATTTAATTTTTGGTGGATTTTGGGCGCAAAAATGCTCTGGGAGGGTTAAACGAGGAAAGGAGGAGAAGAAAAAGAGGGCTTAAAGCAAAAATAGTTCACCTTTCATAAGAAAGATGAACTATTTTCTATGGGTAGTATGCGCCAGAATGAGGATTTACGATTCTATAAGATTAATAACAGAAGTTTTCTTTTGAATTTAGCAGAGAAAAGCTTGATTGGATATTTTATTAATCAGTCTTAGATGTGTGGTATTATATTAGAAAATTAGCTTTGGAGGCTTTAAATGGGAAATGCCAAATTAACTTTTTTAATCTACGGAAGAGACGAAAAGAAGATATATTAAGCAAACCTGTGCGGAAAAAACATGATAGAGAAAATTTATGAAATGGTCCGAAATTTCCAGGAAAAATAGATTCATCATCACTTTGGTAATATTTATCGCGGGGTTTTCTTTTTTTACCGGAATATATAGGAACGACAAATCCTCAAGCCAACTGAGCCGCCCGATTTCCGAAAATACATGGGGCGAGTTTAAGCTCATGAACCATTTTGGGGCTCAGACCAGCCTTTCCGATTTTCAGGGCAAAGTGGTTATTCTCATCTTTGGCTTTACGGAATGTCCAGACATCTGCCCCTCCCAGTTAAGCTCTCTGTCTGAAATGATGGATATATTGGGGGAATTGGCCGGAGAGGTACAGGTTTTATTTGTAACTGTAGATCCCAAAAAAGATACCACGGTGCATATGAAGGAATATTTGAAAATTTTTCACCCTTCCTTCTTGGG
>JAJDAS010000100.1 GCA_029261755.1 Nitrospinia bacterium | reverse complement strand
GAAGAACATGCAAAAAAATTTAATTACAACTTGGAAGCTATTTTTAAAGATTTAAAAAAAAGGGAAAGAAAAAGTGGAAGAAAGATCATTTCTTTACCTGTCAAACGTAAAGTTGAAGCTTTGGAAATTTCTATTAAGTCCTAACCAAATATATTTGAAATTTCATGAACCACTAAATCACTAAGGCACAAAAGAAGAGCAAAATAACTTTTTAACCACTAATCTTCACTAATCTCCACTAATTTTTAAAGATTTCATTAGTGTTTAATGGTTTGGCGAATGAGGACCTGCAAAAGATTGCCTGAAAATTGGGGGATTTCATTTTTCCCAAGTCCTTAAAGCCGCCTTTATCTTTCGGCCTAACTCTTTCGCGCTGTTAATCGCGTCTGGTTGATTTTCAAAGACATGGATGCCAACCGATTCCACGGTGGCATCGGGACCGCTGAGCATTTTGAAAGCACTCATCTTTTCACAGGTCTCGCCACCCATCCCTCACCTAAGATCGTCAAGAAACTGACTACGTTTTTCCCGGCTTCCCCCTCCGCTTGAGACTAAGGTCTTGTTAATCCTCCTCCGAACCCCTTCCCAAAAACCACATAAAATCAACTATTTAGATAAATTTGAAGAATAAAAAAACTTTGCAGAGCAAAAAATAATCGGATTTGAAATTTTGGTTTGGATATTGCATTAAAGGGACTGAGTGTAAATTTATTATAAGGAGAAATATGCTATGGACTTCATGACATCACTAAAAATAGGCTCTTCCGGCATGACCGCCCAGCGAAAAAGAATAGACACGATTTCCACCAACCTGGCGAATATCAACACCACCAGGACCGCCGAAGGAGGCCCCTACCGCCGCCAATCGGTGGTATTTTCCGCTGTTCATGCCAAGGATAATTTTGGCAAGGAGTTGGACTCCGCCCTGGGAGGCGACCATGTGCGGGAGGTAGAAGTAACAGACACGGTTGAAGATCATGAAGAACCAAAAATGGTGTACCAGCCGGAGCATCCGGACGCCGACGAACGTGGCTACGTGGCCATGCCCAACGTCAATCTGATGGAAGAGATGGTGGACCTGATCTCGGCTTCCCGCTCTTATGAAGCTAATGTGGCAACAATCAACGCTACCAAGGGGATGCTCTCCAAGGCCATCTCCCTCGGTAGCAACCGTTAACATAGAAACAAAAAGACCTTTCTTTAATGAATAAGGCAAACAGGCAGTTCATGCCGGTGGAAAGGAAAATTTTTTCCCATTGAAGAAAGTTTGTAACTATTTAGGTTCAAAGTTCCAGGTTAAAGGTTAAAGGTTAAAAAGCGTTGAAGGCAAAGCGTTTTATGGTTTTGGTGATTGTGATTAACGCTATACTTTTGACCAAGAAACTATAACGGCTGCAAGAGCACAAGGTTTTAAACCGGGAACCCTGAACTTTGAACCGGTTAACCTATAGTAGTTACAAAATAACTATATTCAACTTTTTTAGGAGAAAGTACCTTGGCAGGAATCTCAAAATTTTTCGAAAACTTTTCGGAATGGTTTTCCGAGTTGGAGGGTAGCAGGAAAATTCTTTTGCTTGGAGTTTTTGGACTTTTTCTGGCTGCACTTCTGGTTATGGCGCTTTGGGTGCAACAGCCTGAATACCAGGTGCTCTTTTCAAATATAAGCCAGGAAGACGCCGTAAAAATTATCGACAAGCTCAAGGCCGAGCGTGTCACCTATGAACTGCAGCAAGGGGGCAGGACCATCCTTGTTCCCTCCAAACGGGTTCATGAACTGAGACTTCAGTATGCCAGCGAGGGTCTTCCCAGCGGTGGGGGAGTAGGATTTGAAATCTTTGACAAAACCTCACTGGGAATGACCGAGTTTGTACAAAACCTGAATTATCGAAGGGCGCTGGAAGGGGAATTGTCACGAACCATTTCTCAACTGGAAGAGATCGAAACAGCGAGAGTACATATCGCTACACCAAAGAAATCTCTTTTTATGGAAAAAGAGCAGAGCGCAACAGCCTCCGTAGTATTGAAAATAAAAGGTAGCAGGAGATTGAAAGAGAGTCAGGTGGAAGGGATTGGAAATCTCGTGGCCGGTAGCGTAGAAGGATTGTCAGCTGGCGATGTGACCATCATCGATATGCATGGAAATGTACTTTCAGGAGCACAGGAAGAAAGTGGAGTGCTCCATTTAACCAGAACCCAGATTGATTACCAAAGAGGAATTGAAGCCACCTTGGGCAATCGGGCCAAATCAATGCTGGAAGGTATCCTGGGTCCTGGCAAGGCAATCGTAAGGGTATCCGCGCAAATCGATTTCGAGCAGGTTGAGCAACAGGAAGAGTTGTTCGATCCTGAAAGCCAGGTAGCCAGAAGCGAGCAAAGGGCGGAAGAATCCCATGTGGGCAGTTCCGTACCTGCCGGTATTCCGGGACCTGTTTCCAACATACCCGGCGCAACAGGCGCCCAAGCTACGGCGGCCCCGGCCATGACTCCTCCCACCACCAACAAGACCAATGAAACTATCAACTATGAACTCAACAAGACCGTGAAAAAGGTCATCAAACAGGTGGGAGATATCAAACGGCTTTCCCTGGCGGTAATAGTGGATGGAACCTACGAGGGAGAAGGAGAAGAGAGAAAATACAAAGCAAGAGGCGAGGAAGAGATGAAGCAGTTAGAGGCCATAATCCAAAAGGCCGTGGGCTTTGACGAAAAACGCGGTGATACCATCGAAGTGGCCAGCGCCCCCTTTGATACCACTGCGGCGGAAGAAGCAATGAAGGCCTTGAAAGAAGAAGAATCCAAGGAGCTATGGTACAATATAGGCAAATACGGTATCACTGCTGTATTTGTCATTCTCTTGTTTATTATGCTGATCAAACCACTCATGGGCTGGGTTTCCAGCATAGGAGACGAGCTGGAAGCCCTTCGCCCGCCTTCCCCTGTGGAAGAGGTGGATGAAGAGGAAGAGGGCAAATCCAGGCTTGAATTGGCAACTATTCCGGAAACTATGGAATACAGAAAAATGGTTTCCGATTACGCAGTGCAAGACCCGCAGCATACTGCGGAACTGGTCCGTAAGTGGCTAAAAGAGAAAAGGTAATAAGGGATACTTTCCCCGATAATAGCAAATAAAATTTTCAACTCGTTGAGAGGAAGTGAAGCATGGCTAGACTCACAGGCCCGGAAAGAGCCGCCATCCTGATGATGGCAATAGGAGAGGATAGCGCGGCAAACGTGCTGTCTAAACTGGATGACAAGGAAATCCAGACCCTGGGTAATTACATGACTTACCTTGGAAACGTGGACTCCGATGCAATGGATGGTGTGAGTAAGGAATTTTATGAGTCATTAATGGCTGGTGGGGCGGGAATGGCCGTGGCCGGAAAAGATTTTATCAAAGCTACCCTTTTGCGAGCCATGGACCCTTTGAAAGTAGCGGAGATCATGGATAACATCGCCATGCCTGGCGAGGAAAGTGGCGGTGGACTAGAGACCATTCGTCTTCTTGATCCCAAAACCATTGTGAACTTCCTTAAGAACGAGCATCCCCAAACAGCGGCCATTATTCTAGCCCATCTCGACGCGGGTCAGGCGGGGGAAGTCTTGAAGGAGATGCCGGAAAAGACGCGAACCGAGGTGGTCTATCGAATGGCCACACTGGAAAGGATTGTCCCTGGTGTGATCAAGGACCTTGACGAAGCGCTACAGCAGGAATTTTCCGCTACTGGCGCCGGAGAAGGAAGCAAAATTGGTGGTGTTCAGCCGGTGGCGGAAATGCTCAACCAAATTGACCACGCCACGGAAAGTAAAATTTTAGCAGATATTGAAGAATCCGATCCCGAACTGGCCGATGGCATCAGGCAGTTGATGTTTGTATTCGCGGATCTTATCAAGGTGGATGATCGGGGCATGCAGTCTATATTGAAAGATGTGGATTCCGAGGACCTCCTCCTCTCTTTGAAAACGGCCGCCGAACCTCTGAAAGAAAAGATCTTCAAAAATATGTCAGAACGTGCAGCCATGATGCTGAAAGAAGACCTGGAGTCCATGGGACCGGCCAAGTTGTCCGACGTGGAAAAGGCCCAGCAGAAGATCCTGAAAGTCGCGAAGAAACTGGAAGACGAAGGAAAGATTGTCATCGGTGGTGGAGGAGAAGAGCTTGTCTAATTACGATATAACAAATTTTGTGATGCCCCAATTTGTCCCTGACCAGAAAAAGGGTGAAAAGCTGATTCCAAGAGCCGACCAAGGGCCGGAAGACAACTATGACGATGATTCTGGGACTGGTCAGCTGAAGGGGAATGACGATGCCAGCTTCATGAGGT
>JAJDAS010000099.1 GCA_029261755.1 Nitrospinia bacterium | reverse complement strand
TACCGCTTCATAATGAACCTCCATCCGGCCCGCTTCCATTTTGGAAAGGTCCAGGATGTCATTGATGAGGGTCAAAAGACTTTTCCCGGCTGTTTCAATGGATTCCAGGTAATTCCTTTGTTTTTTATCTGTGACAAGGGAATAGAGTAGTTCGCTGAAACCGATAACGGCGTTGAGGGGTGTCCGTATCTCGTGGCTCATGTTGGCGAGAAATTCGCTTTTGGCAAAATTGGCTGCTTCCGCCTCTTCCTTTGCAGTTCTTAAGTCTTCCTCCTCTCGCTTCCGTTTGGTGATGTCCCGCACAACACCTATGGCGTGTAAACGATCTTTGAGCCACATGGAGGAAAGAGATAATTCAAGAGGAAAGGTATCGCCGTTTTTTTTTAAAGCAAGGAGTTCAATGGTTTGCCCAATCAGCTTACCTTTTTTTGTTTTTTGAAAGGTTTTGAACGCCTGAACATGTTTTTCGCGATATTGAGCGGGAATAATAGTGTCTTGCAATGCATGCCCCGCTATTTCCTGGAATGAATAGCCAAAAATGCGTCCAGCAGCCGGATTCCAATAAGAGATCTTTCCTTCATGGTTGATCATGATAATCCCGTCTTTAACTGATGAAGTGATTTTACTGAACCGTTCCTCGCTCTCCCGCAGGGCTTTTTCGGCTTCTTTCCGCTCTGTAATCCTTGATTCCAGGTCTGTATTTTTCTTTTTCAAATCTTCATTAGCCTGCTCCAGGGAAATGGTGGTGGTTTTTAATTTTTCCGTCATCCGATCAAAAGCCGTTGAAAGCCAGCCTATTTCATCTTTTTCAACGCCTCCTATTTTGTGGTCTAAATTACCGTTTCCTACTATTTCCGTCCCTTTCTGTAATAAGTGAAGGGACCTTGTAATATTTAAAGTGATGACTGCCCCCAGGATGATCGCAACGATTAGCGCGGCGATCAGAAGCATTTTGTTTTTTAACAGGGCGCTGTTTTTGGTCTTGTTCGATTCCAATTCATATTGAACCGCTTGGGCTTTTTGCAAATTAATTTGTTCATCGCATGATTGGAGGATCTGCTCTAATAATGGGTCCAGTTTTTCATCAATAATTTTATTTGTCTCTGTAGGGCGATAGTTCAGGTAAAGATCGTATGCCGTCCTGGCAGTAGAAATATATTCTCTATGTTTGTTTTTTATAAGCTCAATTAGATTTGCATCTTCCTTTTTTTGGGTTTTATAGAGAGAAAAAATCTCGTCCATGGTTTGTCTAAAAAGATTACTGAAATTTTCAAATCTTACCCAGGCATCCTCGTTTCCATGAAAGAGAGATGATAGTTCGTTGGATTGTCTCAGCATAAGAATTTCCAACCGTGAGACAAGATTGAGGTGCTTGGATTCCTTAGCCGCAAGTTCGGTGAACTCATTCACTCTTTTTATGTTTTCTATACTAATAACGCCTATAACAAGGACCGCTATAAAAAGGAGTAGATATCCGCCGCCGATTTTTGTTCTGATTTTCATAGCGTTAATCCGTGACTGATGACAAGGCTTCCTTAAACGTTATTACTTTCCCCTTACCTTTTTTAGCGAAAGATTCCGCTTGACGCCTTGTTGCAAATGAAAGGATGGTGGATTCCATGCCTTTGTTTAAAAGGACATAATATGCCTTGTCTCCAAAGAGTTTTAACCCCGTCTCGAAGTCCGTTGTATAAATGGTTTCCACCTCTTGCCCGGAATCCGCCAGTTTATTGTATGCCTTCATCATGCAGAGTGGTGATACGTACCCTCGGATATTTTCACCTTGGGGCCAGATCTGCGCTGCCATTCTCGGTTCTATAATCTCCATTTCACACTCTTCATCCCAGCCTGTAACGTTAATAAGTTCTTTTCTTTTCAATTGCGCCTCATAATCCATTCCGTTCTCTTTAAATACTTCTCTAAGCCACGAATCATTTAACCATGGTGTCAGGTCGAATTTTCCGATTTTTCCCATTTTTTGAAGAATGCCGGCGTCGTATTTCAAGGCGCGAATCCATTGAGATTTAAAGGTTGTGTCATGGGTCAGGATGCCGCCCGGTCCGAAATAGAGATATTGAACTTCTTTCTCAATTCCCGTCATTTTTTCCAGGCTTTCAGACAGTTCCTCGGGTTTGCTTCTTATATACTCCTCAGTATCCAGCACGGCCTTGAGATAGGCTTTCACAAGCTCGGGATGTGTCTCGGCAAAAGTCTTCTCCACAACCACCCCATGAAGGTAGGGGACCCCGGCGTCGCTGCCGTCAAATATCTTCCGTCCATACCCACGAAATTCAATGAGTTCCGTCCATGGGCAAAAATCGGCATGACCCGCGATCTCCCCTTTCATTATACTCGCTTCCCCTTCCGCAGGTTGTTGGCTCACTAAGGTCAAGTCCTCCCCCTCGATCCAACCCATGTCACTCATGGCTTTGAGCACCATTCCGTGAGCTGCTGAGCCGAATGGCACGGAAATTTTTTTCCCTTTTAAATCCTCAATGCTATAGATATGGGAACTGGCGGGAACCACAATGCCATTTCCCGATCCGTGAAGATTAAATCCCGTAAAGGCCACCATATAGCTTGCATAATCGTTTCTCGAATACGACGCGTATCCGTTCAGAATTAAGGGGTAATCTCCCATGATGCCTATTTGAAGCTTGCCCTCCAGCATTTCCTTCGTAATGGGGGGACCCGAGGTGAAGTCTTTCCAGACCACATGGTATTTAACGTCTTTATATTTCCCGGAGTGAGGGAGCCGCTTTTCGAGAAACCCCATCTCCTTCATGATGATTCCGCCAGCATAGGTATCCGTGCACTGACTTTGATGTCCGATTCCGATGGTAATGGTTTCCTGTGAAAACAGTTTGGAGGGAGGAAATACTATTGCGATGATAACAACGATGAATAGGTATGAAAATCTTTTTTTGTAAATACGCATAATAGGCTTTTTAAAACCGTCATTGGGAAAGCGTCATTAGAAAACCGTCATTAGTAGTCATTTGCTTCGCGTCATTGATGGTCATTGGCGGGCAATTAATGACGACTCTAAAAATGACAACGCAGTTTAATGACGCCGAAGGCAAATGACGGTTTTCAAAATGACGGTTCACCAAGTGACAGTTTTATTTCTCCTCGATCCTCTTAACAATCCTCGGAAATTCCTTCAAAGCGGCTTCCATCTTTTCCACGTCGAAATTGTGTGTAAACTCAAGTAATTCTCCGGCGTAACTAATCAAACCGAGTACCTTGTAATCCTCTCCCAGTTTCAAGAGTCTCTCGGCAAAATCTTCCACGGTCTCCATTTCCATGGCACCTTTACTCTCTTCCCACTGGGGTATGAATTTTTCCCGGAGGGTGCGGACTAATTCCGGCAGTCTTTCCAAATCTTCATGGACAAAGCTCTCCATAGGTTTTTCTTTCCCGTTAAATTCCAGGACCGAGCCTGGCTTTTCTACAGAGGTTAAGAAACGAGACAGTTCACCAAAGAGAGTCCTCATGGTTACCGGCTTGGGTAAATAGCCGTCAAAGCCGTATTCTTTGAGCCTGGATAAATCACGCGCCGTGGGTGATGCCGTAAGAGCCACCACCGGGATGGTCTGCGTCTTGGGGTCTTCTTTTAATCTTTTTGTGGCTTCATATCCGTCCATTATCGGCATGCGGATATCCATTAAAATCAAATCAAGGTCATATTCATTTGCAAACAACAGGGCCTTTTGTCCGTCTTCAGCCTCTACCACTTCCAGCCCGGTTTTGGAAAGTGCAGCTTTGATGAGGTTCCGGTTGGAATCCACATCGTCAACAACCATTACCCTGCCTTTTTCAAAAGAAATGCGGCGGTAGTCGAAGGATGCTTCTTCCGTGGGAGGCAATACCTGTGTGGAAGCCACAGGAACATCCCGTAAAATTACTTCAAAAAGGCTTCCCTTTCCCTCTACGGACTTAACCGAAATTTGGCCGTTCATTAACTCGACTAACCTTTTGGTTATGCTGAGGCCAAGGCCGGTACCGCCGTAATTTTTTGTGATGAGGCTGTCCTGCTGCTTGAAAGAATCGAAAACAACCTCTCTATGCTCTTCGGGAATTCCGATTCCCGTGTCTTCCACAGTGATGGTAAAATCCAACGTACTGTCTGCTTCGTTTGTAAAAACCTTGCTTGCCGAAAGCTTGACACTTCCCTCCTTCGTAAATTTGACAGCGTTCCCAACGATATTGAATAAGGCCTGCCTTAGGCGGGTTTCATCCAACAAGAGAGATTCAGGCAGCTCCGGGTCAATCTCCATAATAAAATCCAGCCCTTTGTTTAAGATCTTCACTTCAAAGACCTGCCTTATCTCGTTAAAAAGAATATGGGGGCTTACCGCTTCATAATGAACCTCCATCCGGCCCGCTTCCATCTTGGAAAGGTCTAGGATGTCGTTGATCAGGGTCAATAGGGTTTTGCCGGCGGTTTGAATGGATTCCAGATAACCCCTTCCTTTTTTATTCATGACAATGGAATTAAGCAATTCGCTGAAACCGATGATGGCGTTCAGAGGGGTACGTATTTCATGGCTCATGTTGGCGAGAAATTCGCTCTTGGCCCTGTCGGCTGCTTCCGCGTCCTCCTTGGCCTTCTTCAGCTCTTCCTCGGCTCGCTTACGTGTGCTGATATCTCGCATAACGCCAAGAGCATACAAGCGTTCTCCCAGCGTTATGGAAGAAAGTGTCAACTCCAGGTGAAACTCTTTTCCGTTTTTTCTCAAACCCAACAGCTCAAGAGTCTTCCCTATAATCTTTCCGCTTCCTGTTTTTTTGAAGGTTTCAAGTCCTTTGACGTGTTTTTCGCGATATTGATGGGGAATGATCATGGAATGTAACTCCTTTCCCATTATTTCCCGGGATGAATAGCCGAAAATACGTTCGGCGGAGGGATTCCAATAGGCGACTTTTCCTTCGTCATTGATCATGATGATGGCGTCTTTCACGGATGAAGTGATCTTGCTAAACCGCTCTTCGCTATTTCTCACGGATTCTTCTGCTTTTTTACGCTCCGTGACGTCCCGCGCCATGGATAAAAACCCAACCAGGTTATTGTTTTCATCCAGTATCCCCGATACCCTGGAATCAATGTACCGCGTACCATCCTCTGTTTCCTTTTCCAGGCTATAACAATACTCTCCCTCTTGACGCACTATTTCAATGGCGTTATCAAATCGGGCATGGTCCACTTTTTCCTTGGTGTGGATGTCCATTACCGTTTGCCCAATAGCTTCCTCGGCCGTGTAACCGTGCATTTGCTCGGCTACGGGGTTGTAATAGGTTATCCGGAAATCAAGGTCCGTGGCGGCTATGGCTAAATCCCTGGAAGAACGCAAAATGCTGTCCAGGTAAACCGTTTTTTCATGCAACTCGTTTTCAGCCTGTTGACGTTTTCCAATGTGGTGTTGAAGGGGGCGAAAGAATAAGAAATAAAGGGTGGGTACCGCCAGAACGAACAAGAAGACTGCGTCCACAAAGGCTTCGGTTAATGGCGCAAAGGATCCAAAATGAGGCAGGAGGAGCATAACTACGACTTCCGAACTGATCATGACTACTGCCGTGGTACCGAAGAAAACGGAAGGCGCCAGGCGGCCCGAAAGGGTGATCACTGCTTTCCCATAGGCGCGGTCCACCAACCATGCGCATAGGGCCATTAAAACGATTAAAACGCTGTACAAAACAGCTAGCCTTACGAATGTTTTGCGGGAAACCGATGTCAAATCGCTTGCAGGGACCCTGGAAATAATTTTCCAGTGGTAAGATTCTCCATCAACTTGATTGGCACTGGGAGTGAAAGCTCCCCCCGAACCGGCACCGGACTTCCAGGTTTCCAGGAGGGGGAAAACCGTGGAAAAGGTAAAGAGTCCGTTGGGAGTTTGAAATTGGCCCGATTCCATCCCGGCAATTCGCTTCCATTCACCGGGAAAGGAGTTCCCGAAGGTGCTATCTTTTTTATCTTTGAACATGAAACCCCAGTTATTATCGGGGTTCGGGCCATGGAGCCAGTATCCATCGGCATTGAGGAGCATGACCTGGCCAAAGTTTCTTTGAGGCAATTCTTTCAAGCTCTTCAGGAGCCTGTCGCCAAAAAAATTAACCAACACGATCCCTTTTTTTTGGCCATTCTGATCAAAAACCGGAGTTCCAAACCGGATCATGGGTTTGAGTG
>JAJDAS010000098.1 GCA_029261755.1 Nitrospinia bacterium | reverse complement strand
TTATGGTACATGATGGGCAAGAAGAGAGAGAATTTACGCAAACATCTGAACTTGGCATCATCAAAATTAAAAATCAATGTTACGGCATTCAAGGGTTAGACGACAAATCGCTTAGCCTTATGTATATGACAACTGACGGTGACCCTATGCCTGAACACTATATTAAGGCGCAAGTCTTTTCATCCGTGAAGGCAATTGACACAAAAATGCTTGAAGGGCAATGGAAAGCCCCAGGCGAGGAATTTGTTTTTGACATTGATGCTAACCGCATTACGGACTGCTGTTCAGAAGCCCCATCCTGGTGCGAGGGGAAATTCATCGGTGACGAGGCATTTTGTTATCAGGTTCTTTCCGTGGATCAGCAAGAATTGTTTCTATTCGCCTATGGGCCTAGGGCTTACTTTGACAAACTTACTCGCATTGAAGGTTCGGCTTCCAAAAGCAACTCAACATCTGCAGGTCTCATGGCGAAACTTCAAGGCCAGTGGAGAGACGTAGATGACTCGCACATTATGGAGTTTAAAGGCGCCCTGATAGCCGAGCATTTTGGGGCTGAAAAAGGAGTCTTCGGCAAAGTGGCCACCATGACTAATTGTGCCAAGTCCGGCGGCAAGCCTAACCCCAATGGGCCGTATCTTCAGGAGGTGGGCCTGGATACCTGTTACACCGTCGAAAAGGCCACCGATAGTGAGCTTGAGATGACCAATATAGGTGGTGGCTATACTTTGCGGTTTAAACGCATTGACGCCACCGTGTCGAAGGCCGCCTCCACGCCAACCACGAGGGGAGAGGGCAATGCCGATCAACTCACCGGCACAGCCGCAAAGACAGCGGCCGATCCCGCCCTAATGGGCAAACTCAACGGCAAATGGAAGAACGCCGCCGAATATACCAAGGAAATGATTGAATTCAAAGATGGCAAGAAAACAACCTATGAAAACAATAAAGTCACGGGAAGTGGTTCCTTTACTTTGGTTAATTCCTGTAAGTTTGTTAGTGATGGTGAAGAGGGAGAGTTCGAAGATACGCTAGAAGCCAGTAAGCATGGCATTATTAAAACTAAGGAAAGTTGTTGGGACATTCAAAAGTTGGACGACAAATCTCTTCGCCTTTGGTATATGATTTGGAGTGACGACAATCAGCCTCATGATTACATTAAGGTAGAAGACTTCTCACCGAAGAAAAAGGCCAAAGCTCAAAGCGTTAAAAAGAAGAAAAGCCCCGCGCCCAAAAAAGTGGAAGAGAGTGTCTGGCAAACAAATTTCGGCGGCTTAGTCATCTCCAACATCAATGAGGACGCAATAAAGGGCCAATATGAAGGCGGCCGCATTTCCGGCAAAAGAAACTCCTCTGTGCTGGCTGGTGAATGGTATCAGAAAACAAATAGAAAATGCGCCAAACAAAAAAATGGCGACTACTATTGGGGAAAATTTAAATTCAACTTTAAAAAGAAAGATGAATTCAAGGGCGTTTGGTCTTATTGCGACGATTCCGAGAACCAAGGCGAATGGAACGGTAAGCTAGTGAAAGGAAAGGGTTTGAATATTAAATAGAGCCGAAAGTAATTATTCAGTGTGATTCAACCGTCCTGATTAAAATATAAATAAAAAAAATCAATAGCTGCCCTGTAAGGGCTAAATTGAAGTTTATGCAAATTTGACCAGTTGGGGCAATGCGGACCATAAGAGCGGGGTGGCATCAAGAATTGACGGCTTTTTTATCTGGTTGCAAGCGGGGGCAAATGAAACGGAGCAATCTAAAGACAAAGTAATGTTTCCAGCTATCATTCATAAAACCAATGATAGTTTTAGAATTGAACCCTTGGCCGGATGGGCTTTCTCTGGGGGCCTGACTGTAAATGATGCCTTAATAGGAAATACTAAAGAAGGTATTTTTCATCGCCCAGCCGATGGAGATGAGTTCACTTATAGTTGCTTTAGGCAAAATGACCCATCATAAAAGGAGTCATGTCAAATCTTCGTTGGATAGCAGTGAGAGCAACCCTCGAAGGGGCGTAAAGCAGACATTTACAACTCAGGTTTTGGTTAAACTTGGACTTTTTGGGAGCGCCCTACACTGAGTGAAAGGAATATCAATTTGAAAAAACTAAACCTCATGACCATATCAATAGCTTTTTCTTTGTTACTTATTTCTTCATCTTTAACTTTTGCGCGAGACGTCTATGATGCCGGTTCTTATGCAGGGCATAGTTACTCAGATAGAGATAACAAATTGTATATGTTTTCCGGGAGCCGCTATATTCGTTGGGATATGCAAACAGGAATAATGGAGAAGGGGTATCCGAGAGAGATCAGGATTGGATGGCCGGGAATTCCTGACAATATCGATGCAGCAGCCTATGGGAGTAGAAACTCTGTGTCCAAATATCAAAAAATTTATATTTTCAAAGGAGGGCTCTACTGGCGCTGGAGTGTGAGTAAGCACAAAATGGACCGTGGATACCCTAAAAAGATTAGTGAAGGATGGCCAGGAGTTCCCAATAATCTTGATGCAGCAACTTTCTCCGGCAGTAGAGGCCCGCTTGCTTATAAACTCTATTTTTTCAAAGGCGATATGTTTTGGTGTTGGGACCTTAGAAACGACAGAATGGACCGTGGATATCCAAAAAAGATTAGTGAAGGATGGAGTGAAATTCCAAATAAAATCAATGCGGCAATTTATAGTGGAGAAGGAAATTTACATTGGCATAAGAAGCTCTACTTCTCAAAAGGAAATCAATACTGGCTCTGGGATATTGTGCCCGACAAATTAATGGATGGATATCCGGTAAGATGGACTGAGTCCCTGAAAATCCCATGAATACCTTAAAACTAACAAAAGATATTTTAGATTTATGATTTAATATTTACAGTCAAGAGTGGAATGACCCTTTTCTCAACAACAACCAATAATCTTTAATAAGGAGACGGCGATGAGGCTTGCTTATTAACTAACCGCAACCGGAATAATATGCGTGTATACCGTTAAAATATTCCTGGTGGAATATGACGAAAGATGCACATGGGAATAATTTTATCTATCCCCTCCGGGGAATAATGGGTGTTGTTTTCCGTAACCCAGGGTAGCCTTTGGCAACCCTGGGCTGAAATAAATATCCCCTTTGGGGAATAAAATGAAAAAACGCTGAACAGGACTATTTTTTAATTAAAATCATTGAGGAGTTAATATGAGAACCATCGTTTTGACGACATTTTTTTTACTTTTTACAGCGATCCCGAATTCCTATGCCGATGGCGGCCGGCTAATGGCCGTGGATAATGAGGACGCATGTTTGTCGGTGGAAAACAACAAACTGATCTATAGCGTTGTCTGTGATGAAAAAAACCCTTCCGATTCGTGGATAGACTTTTATCGAAACGGGTTTATGAACCAGAAAGCTCAGACCTGCATTAATTTCGAGCCAGGCAAAGACGACCCGACCTTAAAGGCATGCGACCGCTATTCTAAAACC
>JAJDAS010000097.1 GCA_029261755.1 Nitrospinia bacterium | reverse complement strand
GCTACGAGCATTGAGACATTGAGTCATTGAATCATTGAGGATTGAGGATTGAGGATTGAGGGGGTAGTTTATTTGTTACACTTTTGTAATTATTTAGCTAATCCTAACAATAAAACAATTCAATTTTACCCTGAAAGGGTTAGATACCATAGCCCAGGGTTAAGGCATGTGTTTTTTACATGCCGCAACCCTGGGTTTTAAAAACAACAGAATCCCAACCCTGAAAGGGTTGCAATACTCAAAAAGCGGAGTATTGCAACCCTGGGCTATGGAGTTTTGCCCTTACAGGGCAGCTATGGAATTTTTCATTTATATGATCAAGGAGAACGGTTGAATTGCACTGAATAGTTACACTTTTATTACAACCTTTGCTTCTCCTTTGGAACTACGCATGTTCCTGTGGCTTTGCAAACCAGAAGGGGCTCCTCCAAAACCACTGCGGATGATTCCCCAACTTCCGGGGAGGCGGAAATCACTTTCCACGCCTGGAACTCCATCTCCCGGGAGCTATTGCCTACCTTGATGATTTTCGCGCTGACCTCAACAAAGTCTCCCGCATAAACAGGCGCTAAAAAATCCACGATACTGTAGGCTCGAAACAGTCCTTCGTCTCCATCGTGGCGGATCAATAATTCCGTGGCCGCGTCACCGAAAAGACCCAGGATTCTCGCTCCATCCACCAGGTTTCCTGCGTAATGAGCGTCTTGCGCGCTCATTCTCACCTTAAGTTTCGTTTCCATTTTTGTAACCGTTTACGAGAAAAAACGTAAAATCGAATATCGAATATCGAACAAGGAACCGCAGAATTTTGAAGGTTTTCCTTCGACATTCGTTATTCCTTATTCGATATTCTGCGGTTCTAACAGGGTGGCGGCTTCGAAAAGTACCCTTTACAAGTACTCCCCAATGATGATGTCCAGGTCTTTTTTGGTCTGTTCCGGGATGAGGGCTTTATTGGTCATGATAGCGAATTTCATGGCGTCGGCGCACTGGCACTCCTCTTTTCTCTGAATAGCCTCAACCGCGTTCCTGATGATTTTCTGTGCCATGGCCACATTCTGGTGAATGATTTGAATCACAGCTTCCACCGTCACTTCATCATGACCATCGTGCCAGCAGTCGTAATCGGTTGCCAGGGCAATAGTGGAATAGCAGATACCCGCCTCTCTGGCTAACTTGGCCTCGGTAACGTTGGTCATTCCTATGACGTCCACTCCCCACTTCCTGTAGATAAGGGATTCGCCCCTGGTGGAAAAGAGTGGACCTTCTATGCAGATATAAGTCCCGCCTCTGTGCACCGTTGCTCCGGCGTCCTTGGCAGCAGAGGTGACGATATCGCTCAATGAAGAGCAGATAGGGTCTGCAAAGGAGGCGTGGCCCACTACTCCATTTCCAAAAAAGGTGCTGATGCGGTTCTTGGTCTGATCAAAAAACTGGTCGGGGATTACGATATGTCCCGGAACGATCTCCTCCTTCATGCTTCCCACAGCGCTAACGGATAGGATCTGGTCCACGCCCAGCTTCTTCATCCCATAAATATTGGCTCGGAAATTCAACTCGGAGGGAAGAATGCGATGCCCCTTTCCGTGCCTGGGCAAAAAAGCCACTTTTTTACCCAGAAGATCTCCCAGGATATATTTGTCCGACGGATCACCGAAGGGGGTCTCGATGCGCACCTCTTCCTCAATGGTGATCTCCTTCATTTCGTAAAGACCGCTCCCGCCGATGACTCCAATTCTCTTTTCGCTCATTTCTTATTCCTAAAAAAAGTTTTATAAAAGTGCTGTAAAGCCGCAACCATATACATACACGTTTACTCTAAGAACTCATCTCTCACAATTAAATAAATAGAAATTTAACGCAGAGGCGCAGAGAACGCGGAGAAATACTTTTTATTATTGTTCACAAAGAGTAAAGGAGTTAAAGAGGAAAGTCTGAAATTTAAATAAACTTTTTAACCGCGAATGAACGCGAATTAAACCATAGAACCAATAATACAAGATAGATTGTTTTTTTGCTTTTTTTTATTCGCGTGAATTCGCGACCATTCGCGGTTCCATCTCTTTGATTTTAAAAGGTTTCCACATTACATAATCTCTTTTTTCTTTTCGATTTCCTTCAACAGAAAACGCAACTCGTTCACGTATTCCCCTGCCTGGGTGATTACCTCTTCGTCTTCCTTCAAAACAGAGAGTTTCACTTTCAGGTCTTCCGTTAGCAAGTTCAACTCCTTGATCCGTTCCTCTCCCTGCTTGATGTCGTCTTGCCGCTTGGAAAGCTGGGCCATTTTCACCTCGGTGGAGTCCAGAATCTCTGTGAGCTTTGCCACCGTTTTTTCCACCTCTTTCAGTTTGTTGCTTTCTTTTTCCAGTTTTTTGCGTTCCAACTCGGTATCGTTCAGCTTTTGCACCAGGGAGTCCACCGCCTTCTGAGCCTCCTTGATGGCCACCTCTTTTCTGGTCACCCGCTCCATTTTTTCTTCCAGCTCCGCCAGGTTCCCCTTCAGCTCAGAAATGCCCTTGGCTGTAATGGAAACCGACTCCTCTTCCTCTTTCAGGTCCTCTATCCTGCTCTTCAATTTCTCCGTCCAATCGGCAATGGAATTGAGCTTTTCTTCCGTTTTCCCGATGCGGTCCATTTTTGAGGTAAAATCCTGGTACTTGTCTTCCAGGTTGGCAATAATATCATTAACGGACTTGTTGGTTTCGTCAATTTTCGCAAGGTCCTTTAATCCCTTGTCTATTTTCGACATTTTTTCTTCCATGGTCTTTTCCACTCCGGCCATTTTGGAGGAAAGAGCAGCGATTCGCTTTTCCTGGCCATCGATTTCAAGCCGCTCCTTAGTGATGTCCATAATCTTTTCGTCGATATTTTCCATCACCTTTGCCATTTTTTCCACTTTCTTTTCCTGCTTTTCCATGGACTGCATCTTTTTTTGCAGTTTGTCAATCTTGATATTGCCGTCTTCCAGATGATAGTCGAGTCCATCCAATCTTTTTTCCAGTTTTTCCACCTCGCCTTTTCTTTGGAGTTGGCTTTCCATTTTCACATCCAGGCTCAAAATGGTGGAGCTTAAGTCGTTGACTTTGTTATCCATTTGCTCCAGAAGATGGTTTTTTTGGTTCAACTCTTCCATCCGCGTACTCATTTCTTCTTCAATTTCCTCAATCTTCTGGGCCTTTTCCATTACAGAGTCCGCTACTTTCATGGACTCCCTGAACTTGTCCATTTTTTGCTGGCCCTCTTCTATATCCCGTTGAAAACTTTCCATTTTTTCAAGGGTCACATCCACAGTCTGCACCCCATTCTGGAGGAGTTGCATCCTTTGATCGACGTTTGCATTGATGAAGGCATTCATCCCTTGCAGTCGTTCATCAGTCTTGTCCACCTCTCCCTTAAAGTCACCCAATTGGGAGATTTTGTTCTTAATCTCTTCATGAAAGGCGTCCATTCCCTCCAGGCGGGATTTCACCTTTTTGATGGTTTCAGCCTTCATGGAAATATTTTTGGCCTCTACTTTCAGGAAGTCCACTTCCTGGCCCAGTTTGCTTACTTCCTTCCTGGCCTCTTCCACCGTGGCATTTTGTTTCATAAACTCTTCGGAATTTTCCTGAATCCGGGCCATCATTTCTTTAATTCCAGCGATACTTCTACTGAAGATCTCCACCTCGTCTCTCTCTTTTAAAATCTTTTCAGATTTTTCCTCCAGTTCGCGAAGCATCTCCTTCATTTCTTGGAATTTCTGGGCGGAGGACTGCAAGACGACGTTGAAATTCGCCACTTCCTCTCTTTGGACGTCCAGGTTTTCCATCATATTTTCCAGTTTCACCACATTCCGGTCTGCTTTTCTGACCAGTTTGTTTTCTTCATTCAACTTTTTGATGCTGGACTCCATATCCCATATCAAAACATTCAATTTACCCGCTTCTTCATTGGCCTTTTCCACCAACCAGCGTTGCTGAGACAGGTTTTTGATTTTCTTATTGATATGCTCAGCCAGCCGATTCAAATTATCTATTTCTCTTTTGGAGTTTTGATTAGCGCCTTGCAGTTGCTCGGAAACACCAACCATCTGCTGGAGATTCGTGTCCATCCGGTGAATTTCTTCCGCTTTGCTATTCACGCTCTCCAGTTTTTGCAGAAGCTCCTTTTTTTGCTCGAATTCCTGGCGGTTTTTCTCCATGTAGTCCACAAGCAACTGCAAGTTTTTCCTCTCCTGTTCGGCCGATTCCAGCAATATTTTCAGTTCGGCTTGAGAGGTGAAACTCCCCTCTTCCGTGGTTTTAGTTTGCATATCTAACGTTGTTTTCTCCTCGTTTGCCATGGTGGTTTCTCCTGATAATTAACGGTCAAAATATGGTTTTTAATTTCTGGAAATAATAGGTTAATTGATTTTTAAAGTCAAGGTATCTAAATATGCGATAGATATCAGCTTATCCATCTTGATCCTTTCCTTTAAAAGTGCTATTTTGACCTCTAGCAAATAGTGATTCTGTGTGACATTTTTTCAACAATTTTAAGGAGGGCCATCATGGCTGATACAGCAATACTGGAATTTGAAGGCAAAAAAATAGAGCTACCCATTGTCACGGGATCCGAGGGAGAGAAGGCCCTGGATATTTCCAAACTGAGGGCCAACACCGGATTGATCACCCTGGACTCCGGATATATGAATACCGGCGCCTGTAAAAGCTCTATCACTTTCCTTAATGGGGAGGAGGGAATACTGCGTTACCGTGGTTATCCCATTGATGAACTTGCAGAGAAGTCTACTTTTTTGGAAACGGCTTACCTCCTGATCTTCGGCGAACTCCCCACCTCGGAACAATACGCCGATTTTAAAGAGAATATCACCCGCCATACCATGATCCACGAGGATATGAGAAGGTTTTTTGATGGGTTTCCCAAGGACGCGCATCCCATGGCCATTCTTTCTTCCGCCATCAGTGTGCTTTCCACCTTCTACCAGGATACCCACGATCCTCAAGATGAAGAGGCGGTACGTATATCCATTTACAGACTTATAGCCAAGATCCCCACCATCGCCGCCTACGCCTTCAAAAAATCCATAGGCCATCCCTTTGTCTACCCCGATAACTCCCTGCGCTACTGCTCCAATTTCCTGCATATGATGTTTTCCGTCCCCACGGAAAAATACGAGGTGGACCCAGTGCTTGCCAAGGCGCTGGATCTCTTATTGATCCTTCACGCCGACCACGAGCAGAACTGCAGCACTTCCACCATGCGTATTGTGGGAAGCAGCCAGGCCAATCTATTTGCCTCCACCGCCTCCGGGATATCGGCCCTTTGGGGTCCATTGCACGGTGGAGCGAACCAGGCCGTCATCGAGATGCTTAGAAGAATTAAGGACGAGGGCGGGGATGTCAGCAAATTTATCAATATGGCCAAGGATAAATCCAGCAATTTCCGGCTATCCGGCTTCGGACATCGCGTGTACAAGAATTTTGACCCAAGAGCCAAGCTCATTAAAAAGGCGTGTGATGATGTACTGGAGAAAACCGGCAAATCCAATCCTCTGCTGGACATTGCCGAGGAGATAGAAGAGATCGTTCTCAAAGACAGCTACTTTGTGGAGAGAAAACTCTATCCCAACGTGGATTTCTATAGCGGCATCATCTATTCCGCTATCGGAATTCCCGTAAATATGTTTACGGGAATGTTTACCATCGGGAGGCTTCCCGGCTGGATCGCGCAGTGGACCGAGATGATGAAGGACCCCACCCTGAAGATAGGCAGGCCCAGGCAAGTCTACACCGGTGAAAATGAACGGCATTATGTTTCCATGGGGGAAAGGTAAAAACCGAAGGACGAGGGACGAAAAAACCTTGAACCGTGAACCCTGAACTCTGCAACCCTAAACCTTCAAGAAACGTTTGAACATTGATCAAAATGGAGAAAACAGATAAATGCAGTATGAAACAGTCATAGGATTAGAAGTCCACGTACAAATCAATACCGAATCCAAAATTTTCTGCGGATGCTCCACCCAATTCGGAACAGAGCCTAACAACAACACCTGCCCCATTTGTCTGGGGATGCCGGGGGTTTTGCCGGTTCTTAATAAAAAAGTCGTGGATATGGGAATCAAAACCGCCCTGGCCACCCAGTGTTCCGTCAATGAAACCTCCCGGTTCGCAAGGAAAAACTATTTTTATCCCGATCTCCCCAA
>JAJDAS010000096.1 GCA_029261755.1 Nitrospinia bacterium | reverse complement strand
AAAACGGCTACCCACGGAAGCCGAATGGGAAAAGGCTGCCCGGGGACTCGACCAACGGAAATGGCCATGGGGCAACAACTGGACCCCTTCTCCAAATAATAGCACCTTAAACATTCTTGGCAATAGCGATGGCTTCCCGTTTTCCTCGCCAGTGGAATATTGTTCGGAGGGCGCAAGCCCATATGGAGTCTACAACATGGCCGGAAACGTTTGGGAGTGGTGTTCGGACTGGTATGATTCCGCCTACTACCAACATAGCCCGGAAATGAATCCACATGGTCCAGCTAAAGGAAAACGCAAGGTGCTGAGAGGAGGAGGTTGGTCGAATAAAATCGAAAACACAAGGGCCGCTAAACGGGTAAGGAACTACCCTACGGTGGAACTGGAAATATACGGATTTCGATGCGCTTTAGACGCGAAATAGTTTAAGGAAGGGTAAGGCGGCAAAAAAGGAACTGGATCACTTCTTTCAATTGAAAAAAACTTACGCCAACTAAAACTGGAAACTACTTTTCAGCGTTCTCATCTTTCTCTTTCTTTTTTCTCTTGGGAGCTGCAGAAAGATCGCGGTCAACTAATTCTATAATAGCCATGGGAGCGCAATCGCCCAACCGATTCCATAGCTTGTAAATCCTGGTATACCCCCCATTCCTCGCTTCGTACCTTGGACCAAGGGTCTCAAAAAGTTTCTTCAGGATCACTTTGTCCCGAACCATTTTGAATCCGTTTCTCCGGGAGTGAAGTGTCCCTTTTTTGGCAAGAGTAATAAGTTTTTCAGTGGGAGCCCTCATCTCTTTTGCCTTGGCCAGGGTGGTCTCGATTCTTTCGTATTTGAAGAGTGAGGTTACAAAGTTTCTCGTTAATGCCAATCGGTGCTCAGCGGTCCTTCCTAACCTTCTCCCTGCTTTTAAATGTCGCACAAAAACTCCTTCCTGGTGGTAAAATCCCTTATGACTGGTTCTATTCAGCTACACAGCCCTGCTATACCTGGTTGCTTTAGCCTGCTTTCTTTTCCTCGATCTTCATGCCAAGCTTCAAACCCATTTGCCCCAAAACTTCTTTTATTTCCGTGAGGCTCTTCTTTCCAAAGTTTTTTGTCTGCAGCAGATCGAACTCCGTTTTTATCAGCAGTTCAGACAAGGTTTGGATTTCAGCATTTTTCAAGCAATTATGAGAACGAACCGACAGCTCCAGTTCTTCCACATTTCGATCCAAATTTGCAATGGTGGCAACAACCTTTGGTGGCTCTTCAGGTTTTTCTTCCTCTTCCTGCTCTTCTTCGAAGTTGATGTAGATCTGCGTATGTTTTTTCAAAATATGGGCGGCATGGGCAACGGCGTCATCCGGGCGGATGCTGCCATTGGTAAAAACCTCCATGGTTAGTTTTTCAAAATCCACTGACTTTCCGGCCGACGTGTTTTCCACATTAATGATTACTTTCTGAACCGGAGAAAAAACGGAATCGATGGGTATCATCTGGATAGGCATATCTTCGGTGGCATTTTCGTCTGCTGGAACGTAGCCCCTTCCTTTGTTAACCATCATTTGCATACTGAGTTCACCACCCTCACACAAAGTAGCGATATAGTGGTCAGAATTTAAAACTTCAATACCATCGCCTGAAATAATATCGGCGGCTGTTACTTTACCTTCACGTTTCACCGACAGGGAAATTTCCTTAGGTTCATCTGACTCCATTTTGACGATGATTCCCTTAAGGTTCAAAAGGATATCCGTCACATCCTCTAAAACATTTGGTATAGCGCAAAATTCATGGTAGACGTCTTCTATCTTGACAGCGGTAATCGCAGCCCCTGTAATGGAGGAAAGAAGAGCCCTTCTTATGGAATTTCCCGTTGTAACTCCGAAGCCTCGCTCATACGGCTGAGCGATGAACTTCCCATACGTATCCGTTAATGATTTTTTTTCAAACTCCAGCCTTTTGGGCATCGTTAATTCTTGCCAATAGGTATTGGTCATTTAACTATCTCCTTCTGAGATCCATGCCAACTAAAAATTTAATATTATCGGGAATACAATTCCACGATCAATTGTTCTTGGATCATTACGCTAACATCATCGCGGGTGGGCAATGATTGCACCGTACCCTTAAGCTTATTCTTATCCAACTCCAGCCATTGGGGAACAAGTTTCAAGTCTTGCTTATTGATATTTTCATTGACAAATTTCATATCCTGGCTTTCCAATTTTACTTCAACCACATCCCCCTGCTTGACACTGAAAGAAGGTATGTTCACCTTTTTTCCATTGACGGTGAAGTGGTTGTGCCTTACCAGTTGTCTTGCTGAATTTCTGGAAGGCGCGAAGCCAAGCCGGTAAACGACATTGTCAAGCCTTTGTTCGAGAAAAGACAAAAGGTTTTCCCCGGTAACTCCCTTCATGCGATCGGCTTTTTTAAAATAGAGGGAAAACTGCTTTTCTAATACACCGTAAACCCTTTTAGCCTTTTGTTTTTCACGCAACTGGATCCCGTATTCCGAAAACTTGGTCCGTCTCAACCCATGTTGGCCGGGAGGATATCCTCTTTTTTCAAAAGAGCACTTATCCGTTGTGCACCTGTCTCCCTTTAGGAACAGCTTCAGCCCTTCCCGACGGCACTGTTTGCAAACTGAATCTCTGTATCTGGCCAAAAAAATCTCCTTATTTGTAGACGTTATAAATTATTTTTTTCAGTAACTAAACCCGTCTTCTCTTTGGCGGCCTGCAGCCGTTATGCGGTATTGGTGTGACGTCTCGAATGGTGCTTATTTCCAGGCCAACGGATTGTAGCGATCTGATTGCCGCTTCTCTACCGGATCCAGGACCTTTAATAACAACTTCCACTTTTTTCAAACCTAAATCCATGGCCTTTTTAGCGGCTTGCTCCGCCGCAACCTGAGCCGCAAAAGGAGTACTCTTCCGTGATCCCTTGAACCCCTGAGAACCGGCGCTCGACCAGGAAATAACATTGCCTGTGGGGTCTGCAAGGGTGATGATAGTATTGTTAAAGGTCGATTGTATATGGGCTATTCCCTCCGGGGAGACCCTCTTTCCTTTTTTCTTTGTGCTTTTTGCTTTGTCAGCCATGTTTTATTTCCCTTCTTTTTTTCTGGCGCCTACGGTTTTTTTCGGGCCTTTTCTCGTTCGCGCGTTGGTGTTGGTTCTTTGTCCACGAACGGGTAACCCCCTTTTATGTCTCAATCCTCTATAGCTGCCGGTGTCCATCAGGCGCTTGATGTTCATCGTCACCTCTGTGCGTAGGTCACCCTCAACGGAATACTCTTTTTCAATAATATTCCTGATGACATTTACTTCCTGGTCCGTCATGTTTTTCACACGGACGTCCGGCGAAATCTCTGCTTCTTTCAAAATCACATTGGATGTGGATCTGCCGATTCCATAGATGTAGGTCAGGGCAATTTCCACCCGTTTGTCTCTGGGTATATCGATTCCTGCAACTCTAGCCATTGTACCTCCCTTTTTTAACCCTGCTTTTGTTTATGTTTAGGGTTTTTACAAATGACACGAAGAATGCCTTTTCGCTTAATGATCTTACAGTTTTCACAAATTTTAGTTATGGATGCTCTTACTTTCATATCGCTCACTTATATCTATAGATAATCCTACCCCTACTCAGATCATAAGGGGATAACTCCACTTTTACTTTATCTCCTGACAATATCCGAATAAAATTCATTCGCATTTTCCCGGATATGTGCGCCAATATTTTATGCCCGTTTTCCAATTCCACTCTAAACATTGCATTGGGCAACGGCTCGACAACTTCACCTTCGACTTCAATGGCTTCTTCTTTCTTCATAATTAGGCAAGCTATCCGTTTAAGTTAGAGTAGTATTTTTTCTAAAACACAAACTCGGAACATCGATCAGTAAAATCAATTCAAAACACTCAAAATATCAGCTTCTCCATCCGTTACGGCAATTGAATGCTCAAAATGTGCTGATAGTTGCCTGTCCACCGTCACCGCCGTCCAGTTATCCTTTAATACTTTCACCTTGTAACTACCCACATTAACCATGGGCTCAATCGCCAAAACCATTCCCTTTTTTAGAATGGGGCCCATCCCATTACCATCCGGCTTGAAATTCGGAACTTGAGGCTCTTCGTGCAACGAGGTACCGATGCCGTGTCCCACAAAGTCACGTACAACCGAATATCCGTGCCCTTCCACAAATTCCTGAACTGCTTGGCTTATTTGATATAGGTGGTTACCAGCTCTTGCCTCCTTAATTCCCACATAGAGCGCGTCCTTGGTTACCTCCATCAACTTTCTTGCCTTGGCGGATATGCTACCCACGCCAATAGTTATTGCAGAATCTCCAAAATATCCATCTAAAAGAACGCCGAGGTCGATACTGGCAATATCGCCGTTTTTCAGCTTCCGCTTTTTGCTGGGAATCCCATGAACAACCTGTTCATTCAAGGAAACACAGACCGAAGCCGGGAAATCTCTATAGCCTTTGAAAGCCGGAACACCGCCGCGATCCCTAATAATCTTTTCGGCCAATTGGTCCAGTTCAAGGGTGCTGATACCCGCCGAAACTCCTTTTTCAAACTTGCCTAGGATTTCAGCAACAATCTTGTTACTGTTACGTATCTTTTCAATCTCTTGAGGTGACCGGATAACGATCATATCAACCTCAAAGACTTTCTATAATGCTGCAGTTACTCTTGAAAATATCGTTGATATTTCCTTTTCCCTTTTGCTCTCTCAGAATACCGAGTTTTTTGTAGTATTCCTTCAAAGGCTCGGTGCTTTCCCGGTAAACTTCCAATCGTTTTTTTATGGTTTGGCTTTGATCGTCTTCCCGCTGAATCAACTTTCCGCCACACTCGTCACATTTTCCATCTACTTTGGACGGGTTGTCATTTACATGGAAACCATTTCCACAGTTTTCACATGTTCTTCGCCCGGAAAGCCTTCGGATCAATTCATCGAAATCAACTAACAGGTCTAAAACGATATCAATGTTTAGCTCAAGACCCTTTAATTTAACATTTAATGCTTCGGCCTGTCTAATGGTTCTTGGAAAACCATCAAGAATAAAGCCATGCTCACAATCGGAAGTCTTTAGCCTGTCTTCAATGATTCCTATTACCACCTCATCCGGCACCAATTTGCCTTGTGACATGAACTCTTGCGCTTTTCGGCCAAGCTCGGTGGAATTTTTAACCGCTTCTCTTAGAATATCACCAGTGGAAATTTGCGGGATATTATATTTTTCCGATAGAAGCCTTGCTTGAGTTCCTTTTCCACCTCCTGGAGGACCTAATAAAATTAGTCTCATATGAATTCTTGTGGTTTTAGCTTTAGCCTCTTCGCCCTTTCATGCGGCCTTTCTTTAAAAAGCCGTCATAATTTCTCATCACTAAATGGGATTCGATCTGCTGCATGGTGTCCATGGCGACACCCACCACAATCAACAAACTAGTGCCACCGAAATAAAATGGCACATTCAGGTATTTAATCATATAATCCGGGATGATACAGATAACCGAGAGGTAGATAGCTCCTACCACTGTAATCCTGGACAGCGTTCGATCGATAAATTCCGCAGTCTTGGCTCCAGGACGAATCCCAGGAACATATCCCCCGGATTTCTTCATATTCTCGGCAACATCTTGCGGATTAAAAATAATTGCCGTATAAAAAAAGCAAAAGAAAACAACAGCGCCTATGAAAATCAAGCTATAAACTATGTTTCCCGGAGTCAACGCATCGGATACGGCTACCATCCACGGGTGCCTCACAAACTGCCCTATAGTTGCCGGAAACATGATAACGGATGAGGCAAAAATAGGTGGAATTACTCCAGCCGTATTGATTTTTAAAGGAAGGTGAGTACTTTGCCCCCCAACCATTTTCCTTCCCATCATCCTTTTGGCATACTGGACCGGTATCTTTCGTTGCGCTGTCTCCATAAAAACTATGGCCGCAACCACCACTACCATAAAGACCATGAGGATTAGCATTATAAAGGGCTTGAGTTCACCCGTGCTCATTAATCGAAAAGAGTTAATGATGGCGGAAGGCATACCCGCCACAATCCCTGCGAAAATGATTAAGGAGATTCCATTTCCTATACCTCTTTCAGTGATTTGCTCACCCAGCCACATGATAAAGGCCGTTCCCGCCGTCAAAGTGAGAATAGTCATCAACCGAAAGGGCCAACCTGGCTCCACAACAATCATGGCTCCGGTGGGACTTTTCATGGCTTCCAGTCCGAAAGCAATACCGCTGGACTGAATTACACTCAAGACAACAGTACCATACCTAGTGTATTGAGTGATTTTCTTTTGGCCAGACTCTCCTTCTTTCTTTAGCTTTTCAAGATACGGTGAAACTATGGTCAGCAGTTGGAGGATAATGGAAGCGCTAATATAAGGCATTATCCCCAAAGCAAATATGGTCAATCGGCTCAGCGCTCCACCGGAGAACATATCAAAAAAACCGAGAATCGTCCCCTTGGTCTGATTAAAAAATTCCGCAAGCGCGGTTGCATCAATTCCAGGGGTTGGGATGTGCGCACCAATACGGTAAATAGCGAGCATCCCGAGGGTGAAAAAGATCTTTTTCTTTAGCTCGGGTATCTTTAAAAGATGGTTGAATCCTTTCCCTACCAATTAAACAACCTCCGCCTTTCCACCAGCTGCTTCAATTTTTTCTATGGCAGACTTGCTGAATTTGGCAGCAGAAATGGTTATTTTCTTTTTGAGCTCACCATCACCAAGGATCTTCAATCTTCCTTTATTACCAATTATTTTTTTCTCTCTAAGCGAGTCTTCGGTAAAATTATCTTCTGTGGCCGCAATCCTTTCCAAATCAGAAAGGTTCAGGATTTCATATTTCTTTTTGAAGATATTGGTAAAACCTCTTTTAGGTAGTCTTCTTTGCAAGGGCATTTGGCCGCCTTCAAACCAAGGAGGCCTCTTTCCGCCGGACCTGCAGTTCTGTCCTTTGGTGCCTCTGCAAGAGGTTTTTCCGTGGCCGCTGCCTACGCCTCTTCCTACAATTTTTCTCTTTTTAGTAGACCCTGAGGCCGGTTTTAAATCTGTGAGTTTCATGATGTTATGAGTTCCCGTTAAACTTCTTTGTCATACGGTGGAAAAATCTATTGTTTAATCTCTTTTCCCCGTAAATTTGCAACTTGGGCAGCATCCATCAAGGATGACAAGCCTTGTACTGTGGCTCTAACCACATTATGAGGATTGTTGGTTCCAATGGATTTAGTTAAGATATTGCGAATTCCGGCCAATTCAACCACTGCTCTCACAGCGCCACCGGCAATGATTCCGGTTCCTTTGGACGCCGGTTTCATGAAGACCTTTCCAGCTCCGAACTTGCCAAGGATCTCATGGGGAATGGTTCCATCCACCAAGGAGATTTTACTTAGCGTTTTTTTTGCTTTTTCGATTCCTTTTCTTATGGCCTCAGGAACTTCGTTTGCCTTCCCAAGCCCAAAACCAACCTGGCCGTTTTTATCACCAACCACCACCAGGGCACTGAAGCTGAATCGACGTCCACCTTTGACCACTTTGGCCACACGATTGATATGTATAATTTTGTCAACTATCTCATGTTTTTCATTGCCACGTTCTTCCAATCCCATGTCTCCAACTTTTCCTTTAAAAATTAGAAATTAAGACCTTTTTTTCGGGCCGCTTCGGCTAAAGCCTTTACTCGTCCATGATAGAGAAAGCCATTCCTATCAAACACTACTTTACTGATGCCTTTTTCAATTAATTTCTCCGCAATCAATTCTCCCACTTTTTCAGCAGCTTTCTTATTTCCGGTGCTTCCTTCCAAATTGAGCTTTTTTGAAGAGGAGAAAACGGCTGCTATAGTTGTTCCCGCAACATCATCAATAGCCTGGGCGGACACATGCCGTGCACTCCTGAAAACGGACAACCGTGGGCATTCCACACTTCCATTGATCCGCTTTCGGATCCTGACTTTCCTGGCAATTCTGGGGTCTTTGCTTTTCACTGATACCTCGATGCAAACAGTTCTTAATAAGTAATGTTATTTTTTCGCTGCTGTTTTACCTGCTTTTCGGATGATCCTTTCACCCAAATAAAATATCCCTTTTCCTTTGTAAGGCTCCGGTGGCCGATAGGACCGAATTTCCGCTGCCACTTGGCCAACCAGTTGTTTGTCTTTTCCAAAAACTGATATTTCGCTACCATTAACTTCAAAAGTTATGCCTTCCGGAGCTGGATAGTTTACATCATGGGAAAATCCCAGCTTCAGCACAATTGATTTTCCACTAATGGAAGCCCTGTAGCCTACCCCGTTGATTTGAAGGACTTTCTTAAACCCTTCGCCAACACCGGTCACCATATTTTGAATCAGGGTTCTTGTCAAGCCATGGAATGACTTATCTTTTCGTGAGTCCGAAGGGCGTTTGACAAGAATCTCTTCCTTTCCAACCTCAACGATCATATTTGGAGGAAGATCTCTATTAAGAGCGCCAAGCTTGCCTTTTACTTCAATGGTTCTGCCATTGAGTGCGGCGCTCACTCCGGAAATCAACTTTATCGGCATTTTACCTATTCTTGACATAAGCTTACCAAATCTTACAAATGATTTCTCCGCCAACACCAATTTCCCTGGCAGAGTGGTCTGAAATCAAACCTTTATTAGTAGAAAGTACAGCTACTCCCATACCGTTTAGTATCTTTGGAACATCTTTTTTACCCACATAAACCCTTCTTCCAGGTTTGCTAACCCTTTCCAATCCACGGATAGCGTATGTGGAATCCTCGGTTTGAGGTTTTAAAAACACTCTCAATACACCTTGCTTCTTATCACTAACCGTCTTAAAATTTCTAATAAACCCTTCCTCTTTCATCAAGGAAGCAAGTTCATTTTTAATCCGGGAAGCAGGAATATCCACTTTGTTATGTCTAGCGGTGATAGCGTTCCGAATTCGAGTCAACATGTCAGCAATCGGATCAGTCATTGCCATTTTTATAGCTCTCCCACACGATAATGTCTTTTAATAGAGGGTATCTCATGCCGTTCATTCTGAATTTATCTACCAGCTTGATTTGATCACACCGGGGATCTCACCCAGCAAGGAAAGGGTACGAAAGCAAATTCTGCACATGGCAAATTTTCTCAGATATCCTCTTGGCCGTCCGCATAATTTGCAACGGTTATATTCCCTTACCTTAAATTTTTGTTTCCTTTGGCATTTGGCAACCAAGGCACTCTTGGCCATAAACCTCTCCTGAAATAGTTATGTTCTAAACGGCATTCCCATTTTTTGAAGAAGCGCTCTTCCCTCTTCATCGGTCCTTGCATCGGTGACAATTGTAATGTTCATGCCCCGAGACACATCAATTTTACTATAGTGTATTTCAGGGAAAATGGCCTGCTCCTTGATGCCTAACGTATAGTTCCCCCTGCCATCAAAGGCTTTTGGGGAAATTCCTCTGAAATCTCTAACCCTGGGAAGCGCAACATTCACAAGCCTATCGTAAAAATTCTCCATTTTTTGCCCTCTTAAGGTAACCATACAACCAATGGGCATTCCTTTTCTTAGCTTAAAATTTGAAATGGCTACTTTTGATTTAGTTACCACGGGCTTTTGGCCAGAGATTATGGCCATTTGTTCAACACAGGATTCGATAACCTTGGGATTTTGTGTGGCTTCTCCCACTCCCATATTGATCACAACCTTCTTGATCTTTGGAACCTGCATTTTGTTTTTGAACCCAAAAATTTTTATGAGTTCCCCAACAACCGTATCTTTATAATGCTTTGCTAACCTGCTCATGTTTTTTCCGACTGATTATTTAATCGTGAATGTCAATTAACTTTAAAATACATTGAATCAACTATTTCCGGTCTACCATCTCTCCACACTTCACACAAACTCTGACTCGCTTGCCATCTTCGAGCCTTTTTTTCTTTACCCGCACGGCTTTGTCGCATTTCAAACATAAGACCATAACATTGGAAATATGTATGGGCGATTCTTTTTCAACGATCCCGCCTTGTTGGGTTGGTCCTCCGGGCTTGGTATGCCTTTTGACCATATTGGTTTTTTCTATTAGGACTTTTCCTTCATAAGGGAAAACGGTGAGCACCTTGCCTTTCTTACCGATTTCCTTTCCCGCGATGATTTTAACCAGATCATCTTTTTTTATTAGAACCTTACCTGTCAACATTACAGCACCTCCGGAGCGAGGGAGATTATTTTCATAAAACGTCTCATCCTCAATTCGCGGGCAACCGGTCCAAAGATGCGGGTTCCAACAGGCTCTTTGCTATCATCTATCAACACTGCAGCATTGTCGTCAAATTTAACATAGGTCCCATTATCTCTGCCGATTTCTTTTTTTGTCCGCACTACCACGGCTTTTTTGACTTCGCCTTTTTTTACGTTGCTGTTAGGAGTGGCTTCTTTAACACTAATGACAACAATATCTCCAATGGAGGCATATCTTCTGCCGCTGCCTCCCAGCACCTTGATACACTGCCCTTTTCTTGCGCCGGAATTATCGGCGATATTCATGGTTGTTCTTAACTGAATCATAGTCTTTTAAACCGCTTGAGCTTTTTTAACAATTTCAAAAAGTCGCCACACCTTATCCTTGCTTAGTGGACGTGTCTCTATAATCTTGACGGTATCTCCAATGTCGCATTGGTTTTTCTCGTCATGTGCTTTGTACTTTTTAGACTTCGTAACAATTCTTTTAAAGGTCGGATGATTAAACCTTCTCTCC
Source organism: Nitrospinia bacterium (assembly GCA_029261755.1). Taxonomy (GTDB): domain Bacteria; phylum Nitrospinota; class Nitrospinia; order JACRGO01; family JACRGO01; genus JACRGO01. The sequence continues at coordinate 5,087 of JAJDAS010000096.1, read as the reverse complement.
ACTTTAACCACCACGGTTTTGTCCATCTTGTTGCTAGTCACTTCTCCTAACCGTATTTTTCTGTTTTTGGTTAATTCAGCCACCAATTTTCTCCAAATGGAATCTATTAAGTATTGTTCCTAAATATTTAACTATGCAGGGTTTGCATTTTTCGACGTAGCAGTTGTTTCTTTGCCCTTTTCTTTTAGTAGGGTCCTCACTCTAGCGATATCACGCCGAATGATTCTAAGTCTCATGGGATTTTCGATTTTACCGGAAGCAAGCTGAACTTTCAAATTGAATACTTCACTTTGAAATTCTTCTTTCTTGGCTCCCAGTTCTTCTACAGTTAAACTTCTTAATTCATCTGCTTTCATTTTTTTTCACTTATTGTTTTGAGATAAATCGGGTTGCTATGGGAAGTTTGTGCGAAGCCAGCAATAGCGCTTCCCGCGCCAACTCTTCCTGGATTCCTTCCATTTCATATAAAATCTTTCCTTTTCTGATCCTGGCAACCCATAACTCCGGGGACCCCTTACCCTTACCCATTCGGGTTTCTGCGGGTTTTTTGGAGAGAGGCTTATCGGGAAAAATCCTTAGCCAAACCTTCCCTTTTCTTTTCACATGCCTGGTCAGCGCCACACGAGCAGCCTCGATCTGTCGTTGTGTAATCCACGCTGGTTCAAGAGCCTGAAGGGCAAAAGTTCCGAATGAAATTGTGGACCCTCTGTAGGCAGTGCCTCTCATTTTGCCTTTGTGGCGTTTCCTGTATTTAACTTTTTTTGGCATTAACATGGTTAGTCTTTACCCTTTTTTTCTGATTCATCCGATGAAGTATTCGCTTGAACCTCTTTGGATTTTAAGATCTCACCATGAAAAACCCAAACCTTAATACCTATCAGCCCGTAAGTAGTTTTAGCCTCGGCCTGTCCATAATCGATATCCGCCCTGATAGTATGAAGGGGTACTCTTCCATCCCGATACCATTCCGATCGGGCAATCTCCGCTCCACCCAATCTGCCGCCACACATAATCTTGACCCCTTTCGCGCCAAAACGGCGGGAGGTAGAGACGCTTTTCTTCATCGCCCTTCTGAAAGCTACTCGCCTTTCCAATTGCAAGCCGATATTCTCGGCAATCAGTTGGGCATCAAGTTCCGCCTTTCGTACTTCTTTAATATTCAGAACTACCTGTTTATCCGGCAGGATCTTCTGTAATTCCTTTTTTAACTTATCAACATCATAGCCTTTTTTCCCGATGATAATTCCGGGTCGGGCACTGAATATATTGATCTTGGCCCTTCTGGCAGCTCTTTCAATCTCTATCTTGGAAATTCCGGCATGATAGAGATTCTTTTTGATATATCTTCTGATAAAAATATCTTCGTGCAGTAATTTGGAGTAATCTTTTTTAGCAAACCAGTTGGACTGCCAACCTTTGTTGATACCCAGTCTAAACCCTATGGGATGTACTTTTTGACCCACAAATTTTCCTCCTGGAAAAATTCAAATTTTAAAAGAATCAAAGCCCTAATATTATCTAGCTAAAGATTCGGATTTCAAAAGCAGTCTAGTCTCCACCCTGCAGAACAATAGTTATGTGGCTTGTTCGCTTTATAATGGGAGTGGCTTTCCCCCTCGCTCTAGGCATAAATCTTTTATAGGTAGGCCCGCCATCCACTTTTATTTCCTTAACCAACATATCTTCGGCATCATCAACATTTTGATTCTCAATGGCATTTGCCTTAGCGGACTTCAAACCGCCTCCGATAATTCGAGCGGACTTTTTGTGATTCATAGCTTGCAAAATATTTTCCGCTCGTAGAACTTGCTGGCCTCGGATCAAGTCCGCCATCAACCGTGCTTTTTGCGGAGATATTCTGACATATTTTATAATCGATTTCGCTGTTGCCATTTCTTTTCGATAGCCTCAATATAAAACGATCAAGAAGTTTATTAAACTATTTACCAACGGCCTTTTTCGTGCGGCCTCCGTGGGACCTGAAATTCCTCGTAGGAGAAAACTCTCCAAGTTTGTGCCCGACCATATTCTCGGTCATGTAGACAGGAATAAATTTTTTCCCGTTATGAACTGCAAGGGTATGTCCGACGAAGTCAGGGGTAATGGTTGATCTTCTGGACCAAGTTTTGTGTATCTTCTTTTCCCCCTTCTTGTTCATCATCTCGATTTTCTTTACAACGCACGCATCCACGAAAGGACCTTTTTTAATAGACCTGGACATATCTATTTACCCCTTTTTTTGATAATCAATCGATCAGAGCTTTTCCGTTTAGCTCTCGTTTTATAACCTTTAGTGGGTTTACCCCAAGGAGTACAGGGATGCCTTCCGCCTGAACTTCTACCCTCTCCACCTCCCATGGGATGGTCCACCGGATTCATAGCTACCCCTCTCACGCCTGGTTTTTTTCTTAGCCAACGCGACCGGCCGGCCTTTCCTGATACAACAATATCATGTTGCTGGTTACCAACGGCGCCAATAGTTGCTTTGCAAAGTTCGGAGAAGGCTCTCACCTCGCCGGATTTCAGCTTCAGTTGAACCATAACCCCTTCTTTCGCTATGACCTGCGCTGATGTTCCTGCACTCCTGCATATTTGAGCACCCTTTCCAACCTTCATTTCGATATTATGTATTGTTGTGCCTAATGGAATTTTTTTGAGCGGTAATGCATTTCCGATCTTAATCTCAGCGCCTTCGCCGGATGCCAACACTTCGCCAATTTCCAAATTTTGTGGAGAAATGATATACCGCTTTTCACCATCCGCGTAGTGAAGTTTTGCTATTCTGGCAGATCGATTAGGATCATACTCAATAGAGGCGACCTTGGCCGGTATTCCATCTTTTTCTCGTCTGAAATCAACCAATCTGTATCTTCGCTTGTGCCCTCCACCTCTTCCATATGCAGTAATTCTTCCGTTATTATTTCTTCCACCCGATCTTTGTTGAGGTCTGATCAGGCTTTTTTCAGGTTTATCACCGGTTATATCAGAAAACAGGGATATGGTCCGGGAACGATTACTTGGAGTAGTGGGGTTTAGTTTTCTAACTTTCATATATTAAACACCTTCTATCAATTCTATTTTGTCGCCTTTTTTAAGGGACACCACCGCTTTTTTCCATTGGGCGGCTCTACCAAAAGTCCGGCCTCTTCGCTTAGGTTTTCCCTTGTAATGCATGGTGTTCACATTGACCACGGAGACCTTAAAATACTTCTCCACCGCATTTTTTATTTCACATTTGTTTGCGTGCACATGCACTTTTAAAACAACTTTTTCCGAATCGTCCGTGGATAACATCGAACTCTTTTCCGTTACCATTGGCCTGTCGATCACTTGATGTAAGTTCTTCATAATGCTTTCTCCTGAACCTTCATCAAAGCGGCCTGTGTGCATACAATGTTTTTGTGCAGAAGCAAATCGTAAACATTCAAACCTTCGGGAAGCAGTACCTTCACACCGGGAATATTTTTTGATCCTCTGAAAACATTGTCATTTTTTTCATGAACAACCAGAAGGGTTTTTCCTTCATCCAGTTTCATGCTGGAAAGGATGGAAATCATGGTTTTGGTTTTATGGTTTTCCGGGGCAAGATCCTGCACCACCACCAATTCACCTTCTTTATGCTTAGCAGAAAGAGCTGACTTCAAAGCAGCCTTTTTGACTTTTTTGGGTAGTTTTTCATTGTAGTTTTTGGGAATGGGGCCAAAAGTAATACCGCCGCCTCTCCATAGAGGAGATTTGCATGATCCAGCTCTTGCTCTGCCGGTTCCCTTTTGAGCCCATGGCTTCCGGTTGCTGCCCTTTACATCGCTCCTTGCCTTTGCGGAGGCGGTTCCTCTCCTCCTGTTAGTCAAGAGCATTTTCACAGAACTATGAAGGAGGTGGGTTTTTACTTCTGCCTCAAAGACATCCTGTGAAACTTCCACTTTGCCCACTTCCTCGTTACTTAAATTTTTAACAGCTATTTCCATTTGCTTTTACTTGGCTTTCTCTTTGCTTTTATTCAAAATTAACAGTCCACCGTTTGGACCAGGCGCTGCACCTCTAACCAGAAGAAGATTCTTTTCTTTTTCCACTCTCACAACTTCCAGGTTGGTTACCGTACATTTGGTATTCCCATGATGACCAGGCATTTTTTTTCCCTTAAAAACCTTGCCGGGATTAACACACTGCCCAATGGATCCACCGCCTCTAAAAGATTCATGAGATCCCCTGGTGGCGGGACTCCCCCCAAAACCATATCTTTTCATCACACCGGTAAACCCCCTGCCCTTGGAATTGCCGCTTATGTTCAAACGGTCTCCTACCTCGAACAGGTCAGTTCCCACCTCTTTCCCAATCTTTATATCCTTTACATCATCACAAGAAAATTCCCTAAGGATTTTTTTGGGGGCTACGCTTTTTTTCTCGAAATTCGTCAATTGGGCCTTTTTTACGTTTTTCTTTTTGGTATCGCCAAAGCCTAACTGGACCTTTTGATATCCGTCCCGTTCCCGGGTCTTGATCTCGGTTACCAGGCACGGACCCGCCTCGATAACCGTCACCGGAATACAGTCTCCACTTTCAACAAAGACCTGGGTCATTCCAATTTTTTTTCCTAAAAGTCCTTTTAGCATTTTTTCAAGTCTAATTTATAGTTTGATTTCAACATCCACACCCGCCGAAAGGTCCAGCTTCATCAATGCATCAACGGTTTGCGGGGTGGGATCAATGATTTGCAACAGTCGTTTGTGGTTCCTGATTTCAAATTGTTCTCTGGATTTTTTATCAACGTGAGGCGATCTCAAGACCGTCCACTTATTTTTCACAGTTGGAAGGGGTATGGGACCCACTACCCTGGCACCGGATCTTTTGGCAGTCTCCACAATTTCACCAACGGAAACGTCAAGAATCCTATGGTCGTAAGCCTTCAATCGAATTTTAATTATTTGCTGGCTCATTTTTATTCAATTACCTCACTGATAACGCCGGCTCCCACCGTCCTGCCACCTTCACGAATAGCGAACCGAAGCTCTTTTTCCATGGCAATGGGGGTAATGAGTTTAACCGTCATAGCCACATTATCGCCAGGCATGACCATCTCCACTCCC
>JAJDAS010000095.1 GCA_029261755.1 Nitrospinia bacterium | reverse complement strand
TACCCGGCTCCCCGATTTATCGCATGATACCAAGCTCCGGGATATTCAATTCTTAGTGGACGAGCCATGGCAACATTCTAAAGTTTAATCGCAATGCAGTCAAGAGTGGACTTGACCCCATTTTTGACCCCATTTCAAACTTCTTTATTTAAAACTCAAAACATAATTAAAATAGCAACATAGTGACCTGGTTACCGGCTTTTTGGCAAATTAGGTCTTCGCAAGGGAAATCGCCGCCAGAGAGGCCAGTCCGTGTCCCAAAAATTCACTTTCTTGAGAAAAAGGAATGACCTCTCCTGTAGCAGGTTCAGCGGAGTTCAATAGCTCTAAAACGCCAATGATTTCATTCTGGTTATTCTGCAGGGGAATAACCAGAATTGATTTCGAACGATAGCCTAATGCCGTATCAAAATTTCTTGAGCCACTAAAATCAGATTCGGTCGCGTGATATAAATCTTCGATATTAACGGAGTTTCCCTTTAGTGCTGAGTAACAAGAAACATTGGATTCATTCATAGCCAATGGAGGAAAAGGAATTGGAACACCGCTAATTCCTCCCATACGAATATTCATGGAACTGTATTGCACAATGTGGTATTCCAGAACTTCCCCATTTCGAAGATATAAAGTTCCACCGTCGGCATTTGTGCGGCGGCGAGCTTCAAAAACTATTTGCTCGAGAAGAGCGTCCTGATTTTTTTCCGCTGAAAGAGCAACGCAGAGGGCAATGAGGTCTCGCTCATTTTTCAGCGCGATATTTTTTTCTTCGGCGTTGGCTTCAAGCTCTTCCCTAAGGGCCTTATTTTCGACTCTAAGCGCCTGTAATTGTTTTTCCAAATCAATTTTTTCGGTCATATTCTTCTCACAGTTAAAGGCTTGATAGGAATTTGCTTTTTTAGGTTTTATAAATGAGGGGTAGTTTTTGGTACTTGTGGGGCCTTCGAAGACCACACAAATACTTCATAAGGTAAAAACTGTGGAGGTAATGAAAAGATATTTGCGCGTTTTCATAATCGGTTCCCGAATTTACCCGGAGATTAGTAAAATGGCGTTTGAGAGTCAAATAAATTTAAATCTTCCTTTTTCAAGGTGCATTTTGCTCAGTGCCCTTTCGAAGATTTTTCAAAATGTTCAATCTTTTCAGCTTTCTCCTCCTTATGAACACCTACAATTTCCCTCAAGCAATATGCGCAGGGTCCACATCCAAAGAAACCTTCACTCCCTGAGAATACCATTTCCTTCCACTGATCAAGGAAAAGTTGCTTGAGAGGAATTGGCGGAAAGGCTTCATCTCCCGCCCTTTCAATAGGAGTCTCCAACGGTAAACATTTTTCACCTTGTGGATCATGGCTTTGGATGGACCTAGGATTTCAATTCCTCTGCTGTATTGATCAGCTTTCGCTTTAAGAATCTCCCCGATTTCTTCGGCGGCCTTCTCCGCCTTTTCATCGCTTTCACTTTCAAAGGCCAAGACCGCTATTCTGGAGTAGGGCGGGTAGGAGAGGAGTTTTCGCAACTCCCCTTCCTTTTTGACAAATCCATCAAAATCATAATTGGCGATATAACGGTAAACATAGTGGTCAGGGTTGTAGGACTGCACGATGACCCTCCCCGGCTTTTCGCCCCTGCCGGATCGACCGGACACCTGGGAAATGAGCTGAAAAGTCCGTTCCGTGGACCTGAAATCCGGGACATTGATGGAAGCGTCGGCGTTCATGATGCCCACCAAGGTCACGTCGGGGAAATCGTGTCCCTTGGCGATCATTTGGGTGCCGATGAGGATGTCGATTCCGCCTTCCTTCAGCCTCTGGTAAATTTGAAAAAAACTCCCCTTGGTCCTCACGGAGTCCCTGTCCATTCGGGCAATACAGGCCTCGGGGAAAAACGACCTGGCCTCGTCTTCCAGCTTTTGGGTTCCGCATCCCATGAAGAAAATCTTGGACCCTCCACACGATGGACAGGTGTTCGGGGCCGGTGCGAAATAGTTGCAGTAATGGCATCGCATTTCACGGACCCTCCCATGGTAGGTGAGAGTAACGGAGCACTGGGAGCATGTGAGCGCGGTCCCGCATTCCGTGCATTGCAGGAAGTTTGCTGTTCCCCTTCTATTGAGAAAGAGGAAGATCTGCTCCTTTCTTTCCAGAGCCTCTTTCATAGCCTGGCGAAGATCTTTGGAGATAATGGAACCCTTTTGGCCCGGGTGCGCGGTTCGCATGTCCAGCATCTCTATGATGGGCATGGGATGGGGAGAAATTCGGTTTTTCAACATCAAATATTCATGTTTTCCCAGGTGGCAGTTATGAATGGACTCCATGGATGGGGTGGCGGAACCCAGGATCACCAGGGCTTCCGACTGCTTCCCGCGCATGAGGGCTAAATCCCTGGCATGGTATCTTGGGCTTTCTTCCTGTTTGAAAGAGGTTTCGTGCTCTTCATCCACAATGATGGCGCCCAAACTCTGAAAAGGGGCAAATATGGCTGATCTTGCCCCCACGGCAATATCCACCTCTCCATTACGAATCCTTTGCCATTCGTCGTAACGCTCGCCTTGGGAGAGTCCACTATGAATGAGGGCGATCCTCTTTCCGAAACGGGCCTGAAACCGAAAAATCATCTGAGGTGTGAGGGATATTTCGGGCACCAGAAAGATGGCCTGTTTCCCTTTTTGAATGATCTCGGAGATGGTTTGAAGGTAGATCTCCGTCTTGCCGCTGCCGGTGACTCCATGAAGAAGGACGGATCGGAACTTGCCCAATTCCACCCATTCATTGATTTTTTGGAAAACCAGGAGCTGGTCGTTGGTGAGGGTTTTGTGGCTTTCCGTTTCCAGTTCCATGTGGAAATCCACTTTCAAAGGAGATCGATAACTGGTTCTTTCGGTGAAACCCACCAAACCCTTTTCTTCCAATTTGTTTAAAATGGATGTTGGGTTCTTGAATGCCGACCGGATTTCTGCAAGGGACCTTTCTCCTCCGCTCAAAAAACGCAGGATTTCCGCCTGCTTTGGAGCGCGTTTATTTTTTTCCACCGGTACCGGGGAAGAAGTGTCATTTAGGGAATAGAACCTTTCGGTGCGCTGTTTGGTGGTTCCTTCCTGAATGATTTTGCTTTGAACAATGAGCCCTTCTCTGGAAAATTTTTTTAGCCGACCGGATACACCACTGCCTTTGAACTTCTTCTCCAGTGTAGAAAGCTTTACCGGTTTCTTACCGTTCAAGGCTGCCAAAATCGATTTACCGGTGGGGTCCGTTACATAGGGGAGAGCCATTTTCCCCTTCTCCGTTAAAGTGGCCACCTCCGCGCTTTTGGTGTCGATTCCCTTAGGCACGGCGGCGTTGATGGCTTCCCCAAGCGGGGCGAAATAGTACTCGGAAATCCACCGGGTTAATTTAAGGAGTTCAGGGGTCAATACGGGATGGTGGTCCAGAACCTTTTTGATTGGTTTCGCGGCAACTCCCGGCACAATGGCGGCTGGATATTCCACCACAAAAGCGGTGATGGTCCTGTTTCCGAAGGGAACCAGCACACGAATCCCTTCTACAATGGAGGATCTCAGGGGTTCGGGAATCTGGTAGGTAAAGGTCCCGTGGATGGGGAGATTTACTGCCACCGCAGCATATTGGGGGGAGGGTTTTTGGGTGGGCATTGATTAATAAAATCTTTTAAAATTAGTGTGAATTAGTGGCTAAAAAGTTTTTTGTTTTTTTGTGTCCTCGTATTTCTCCACCCGCCTCCACTCTCCATCAATGAACAGCTCGTGAGGGAAGAAGGTCGCCTTGTAAGCCATGGAAGGGAGATCTTTAATGTAATAACCGGTGGCAAAGTAGGGAATTCCTTTCTCCTTGCAATACTCATTTAGAAAAATAAAGTTGTAAACACCGGGGCTCCTTTTCTCGAAATCGGGATCAAAGAAGAAATAGACGCCGTTCAAAAGGTTTTTTCCTATATCCACGGTTGCTATCCCCACAATCTTTTCCTCCAGGGAATAACACACTTCCCGGGTATCCACGCAGGTGTCTACAAAAAAATCTTCGTAATCAAGCCGCTCGGGAGACTTGTGGTTCGGATACCGAAGCTTGAGAAATTTCTTGTAAATTTCCAATTTTTCCACAGTGAATTCGGGCTTGCTGATGGTTACTTTAAGGTCTTGGTTTTTGTTTCTCACCTTCCGTTGAGTCTTGTTGAGTTTCACACTTTGAGCTTCCATTTTGATGGGGACGCATTCTCGGCATTCCAAGCATGCCATTCGGTAGATCAGATTCCCACCCCTTCTGCATCCGGAAAGGATCAAGGCTTCGTAAATCTTCTGGTCAATTTTCCGAACCGCCACCTGCCGGTAAATCGCCCAATGCGGCAAACCGTATGGGCAAGTGGTGGGAAAGTCCTTGAATAGGTGGTCGAACTGAGAAAGGTCCATAGAGGGGAAGACCGTTGTAGATCAAAAGATTTTTAAAATATTGGCACTTCCAAAAACTTTCTTTACATCCCCCTAGCCCCCTTAACAAAGGGGGAATTCGTGGTAGGTTTCTTTAAAAAAGAGAGTTTTCGGAAGTGCTCATATGATAGCAGGAAAAAAAGGATAGCCGCCACAGGACGTGGAAGTGGTGAGTACGGAGAGCGGAGCACAAAAAAACAAAAAACTTTCTGAACCACTAATTACACTAATTGCACTAATTTTTTCATTCGTGAAATTTGTGTAATTCGTGGTTAGATGTCTTTGATTTTAAAACCTTTTTTAATTGTGAGAATTGCGGTGTATGAGTCCAAAGATTGACAAGGCAAAAATATCCAGTCTATTCTAGTGCCTTCCTCAATTCCCCACTTAAATCCCAAATTAAAAGGCATGAACTCCTAATGAAAATCGGCCTACTAGAGAAAAACAAACAACCTGGCATCTGTATCATTCAAAATTCCACCGCCATTTTGCTCCCGGAAGCCTTCAAATATTTTCGGAAACAATTGGCCGCACCATCACTACCCTTTCATATCTTTTCCCACCCCCCTTTTTTTATTGAACATTTCAGGAAAGTCAAAAAAACGGTTCTGGAAATTCTTGCCCTTGCCGAAAAGGAGCCGAAAAATCCGGCCTTCACCATTCCCCTCTCCAAGGCAAGACTGAAGGCTCCCATCCCAAGGCCGGGAAGCATTTATTGTCTGGCGAGAAATTATACGGATCACATTCTGGAATTCCAGGAGAAGGTCATGGAGCAGGATAAAATGGTGCCGCCCGTCTTTATGAAACCTCAAACCTGTGTTACCGGACCCGGTGGACCCGTCATCCTTCCCAAAGTGGGACGGCAAATAGACTGGGAGGCGGAACTGGCCGTGGTCATTGGAAAAAAAGCTAAATATGTTGCCCCGGAAAAGGCCCTCAACCATGTCTTTGGCTATACCTGCATGATGGATATTTCCGAACGAGGTCTGAAAATCCGCAAGAGAACAGAAGATAGGGGAAGAGACAAGTTCTTCGACTGGCTCAACGGCAAGTGGATGGACACCTTCGCGCCCCAGGGCCCATGGATCGTCACCAGGGAGGAAATTAAGGATCCCCAGGCTCTGGATATCACCCTTTCGGTGAACGGGGTGGAAAAACAAAATGCCAATACCGGCCAGATGATCTTCTCCGTGGCGGAGATCATCGCTTATCTCTCCCAAATCGTAACCCTCATGCCGGGAGATATCATCAGCACCGGCACCCCCTCTGGCGTTGGCGCTCCACAAGGAACTTTTTTAAAGGATGGAGACACGGTGGATATGTCCATCGAACAGATTGGCTCTTTGAAGGTAAAGGTGAAGGGGGAGAAGGTTTGATGTTTTGTAACCTCAGCGTGTTTTTCGTTACCGGGCTATCTACTTAACTCAACCAGGTACAACATGTAGTGCTTCCAGCTTAATAGCTCCCATGTAGATTTCATTAAGTTTTTATTACATTTTTGCATTCTCAATAGGGTTTCCTTGAAAAAAGCCAACCAGATCCCA
>JAJDAS010000094.1 GCA_029261755.1 Nitrospinia bacterium | reverse complement strand
TCAATCTGGGCCACGCCCACCCCGGCTTGCTCAAAAATCCCCCGGAATAATTTCTCGCTTTCTTGCAGTTTCTTTTCGGCCTCTCGTCTTTTCGTGATGTCATGCATGGAGACAACGGCCCCGGTTTTTTTATTTTCTTTGTCTTTTAGGGTACGGCCCGTAGCCAGAAGCGAACGCGCTGAACCCTTTTTGGGATTTATCACCATTTCCACGTTATCGACTTTTTTCCCTTTTAAGGCCTGGAATAGAGGCACGTCTTCCATCTTCATGGGGGTCTTGCCATCTGCAAGAAAAAGGTCATAGTGATCCGCCCATTTTTCAGCGGGGATGGGTTTTTGGGGGAGACCGTGCATTTGCCAGGTGGCGCGATTGAAAAGAGTAAGGGTCCCTTGGTTGTCGCAAGCCACAATGCCATCCTCAACAGATTCCATCACGGCCTCCAAAAACTCATTGCTACTTTCCAGTTCCTCCTCGGTTTTTTTTCTGTCCAGAATATCCCGCTCTTGTTGAATATTCAGGAGAGCACTCTCGGACATGAGGTTGGCGGTAAGGAAAAGCGATTGAGCCACCTCTTTAAACTGTTCGGTGGACATGACCGTGACTTCTTCAAAAGCGGCAAGAAACTCTTCTTCGTCCGCCCCGATCTCACGGGCGTAGGCCATTATTTTTTCCATGTCCTGGGTGTCGTTACGGACTTGCCCGATGAGCCAGTTAGCGATATGGTATCCGCCTACGCTGATACTGGCCCCACCGTCCCAAAGCCCGCAACTGAGACAAGGCTGGACAATAGGGCCATCAGGGTGATAGCGTCCGATGGCAGCATCCGATTTAAAGCAATTGGCAAGCCCTTTATCTGTCTTTCGGATAATGTCTTTACAAAGACGGCAAAAGTTACTGGGTTTGGTAATGGGGTTGCCTTTGGTGTCTGTGATGATGGAGGCCACGCCTGTAGCCTTGGCAAAGGAATCCTGGATTTGCTGAATCCGGTTCAGATCAAAAAGATCTGCGAAGGCGATATCCGTCAGGTTTGAATGGCTTTTTTTGGGTTTTTCTGTTTTATCCATTTAAAGACTTTAGTCCTATACGTTATTAGATTTTTTGAAGATAGTGAAAGACACACCCCGGAGTTAAACAATTTTAGATGCTAACTCAATACCTTTAGAATTAAGAAATATTTTTGTTAGATTCTAACTCGGCAATTCTGCAAATTTATTTCTCACAATTTAAGAGTCATATAGAGAAAAAAATCTTAGCCACAGAACTTCACAGAATCACACAGAATTTATTTGTTTTTATGTGAAAGCAACCAAGAAGATTCGCCCAAAGAAGAATATCGTGGAGGGCTTAAGTTCTGTGTCATTCTGTGGTAAAAATCAGCTAAAACAATATGGTATGAATACCTCATTTTAAGCTATAAATCGCCTTACCCTGGGGATAAAATCTTCTGCCAAGATGGGTTTGGCGACGAAATCACCGGCCCCCATTCGCAATACCTTTTGCTTGATTTCCATATCCTGGTCCGATGTGATTACGATTGTGGGGATACCTTCGGTGATAGGATTATTTTGTAGGTTTTCTAAAAGTTTGAAACCATCCATCTCCGGCATGATCAGGTCCAGGATGGCCAAGTGTGGAGGTTCTTTTTCCATAATCTTCAGAGCTTCTGCTCCTCCTTTCGCCTCCACTATGTCCACATCAAGCTCTTCCAGTAGTTCCTTTATCAAGAAACGAGTGCTTTGTTCATCATCCACCACCAGTATTCTCGGCCTGACATGAGGCAACTCAATATAAAAAGTGCTGCCCTTCCCTTGTTTGGATTCCACGTCAAGTGTTCCACCATGGGCTTTCATAATGTCATGGCTGAGGGGTAGCCCCAGCCCTGTTCCTCTTTCACCCTGTGTCCCCAGCGTACTAGTTTTCACTTCATGTTTGAACAGGTTTTGCAAGACATAGTCCTCCATACCGGGGCCGGTATCCCGGATAACGATGGTGGCTCTTCGCTCCGGTGAAACAAGGATGGAAATACGGTCTCCTTCCCCGCAAAACTTTACTGCATTTGAAACGAGGTTGAGCACAACCTGGCCAAAAAGGTTGGAGTCTGCATAAAGCCGGCAGCATTCAGGAATCTCGTTCTGCAGTGTGATTCCTTTGTTCTTTGCCAGGTAGCTTAATTGAGACATGGCAAGAGCACATATCTGGCGGGTGTCCAGGAAAGAAGGTTGTAGTTCTATTTTTCCGGATTGAAGCCTGCTGAGCTGTAGCAGTTTTTCAGTCATGTCGAGCATCCTATTGGAGCTATCTAAAACATGCTCCACCATTTCTCTCTGTGCAGGAAAGAGTGGGTGTTCCTTGTCGTCCTGAAGCAATTTTAAAAACCCCTGGATGGAGATGAAAGGAGATCTCAAATCGTGGGTCACCATGGCCACAAATTTATCTTTTATTTTGGTGGCGTTTTCTGCCTTTTCCTTGGCTTTTAGTAAGGCTGCCTCCGCTTGTTTGGACTCCACCATTGTGCCTAGAAGGTTCGCGGCCATTTGTAAGAAATTGATATCATCTTCGGTAAAGGTTCTCTTCTCTGTAGAGTGGACCTCTATGACCCCAAAAGGCCGTGGATTACCGGCTATGATGACGCTTATACCACTCACCACTCCATGGTCCGATAGCAGGGACTCATCCGAGAACCGAGTTTCTTGCCGCAGGTCTTCCACTATCACCGGGTGAGAGGAAAGCAGAGTGTAGCCGGCTTGGGATTCTATCCCGGCGTTCACATTGGTTTTTCCCGCAAGCTCCTCTTTCCATCCCACTGCCTTACGTAGCAGCAAGGAGTGGCCATCCGGGAGAAGCTCCAAAACCTTGCCGAAATTCGTGTTCAGCACCTGGGTGATAGAGTTTACGATGTGCTCCATAAAAGACTCCAGGTTAGTCCCTTCCAGCGCCTTTTGTCCCAGTTCGGCAATGACGGTCTTTTGGCGGGCGCGGGATTTTAAGGCCTCTTCCGCCAGCCTACGTTTGCCCTCAATGTAAAGGAGTGCCATGCTTCCCATAGCAACGATAAAAACCCATAAGCTCAAGAGGAGGAGAAATTCCCGGTGCTGAGAAGCCAATCTGTTTTGGATAATCTGGTGGACCATGAGGGTACAGGTGTCCGCTTCCCCCAAAGCTTCTTTGAATACCAGATCGAACCGCTGGTCTAGTTCGGAACCAACACCACTTGCTCCAGGATTTTGCATGCGGTCTTCGGCTACGGTTCGGAGGTTAATGATGGAGGTTTTCAAGCTTTCAAGGTGCGTCAGTAATTGTCCCTCGGCGCTGGCTGCATCGGCGGAGTTAAAAGATGCGCTTTCCCCCTTTATGGCGTCATCCACCGCCTGGCTTGCCTTGTTCAGGTGATCCCAGACGTCTTCAATTCGGACCGATTTATCATCTGTTAGTAATTCTTCAAACCACAAATGGCCTTGGGTTATTTCATTGGTGGCAATATTGATATTGTCAAGAAGGGGCGTGTTCGTCTGAATGACCTTGTTCCATGACTGGTGATTGATGGTCAGAAGACCTAAAAAGAGGAGAGAGGCAGGTATAAAACCCAGGATCAAGATTGGACTTGTGAGAAGGTGTTTGGAATTCACCGTCCATTTTAGGGTTGCCATTTCCTTATACCTTAAATATTGGTTCAATGTGGAAGAAATTGGTTTCTTTTATAGAACATGAAAAAATGCGAGCGATATAAATATAACATGCTCTCCAGGAAGATCAATGGGAACTAATGATAAAAATAGAACTCGCCACTAAGAAATTTTATTCAAGAGTGTTATTTACTTGAGTGGCAGGGGCAAGGAAACCATATGACGGATAAAGAAAAACGTGTATTGGGGTCTTATGAAAAAGCTTTGACGAGTTTTGTCGCAAAGTAAAGAAAATAATATGGTGACCCTTTAAAAGCTTTCGAATAAATAGGCATGCTTTTTCAAATATGTTTTCCCCTTAGAGATAGAACCAAAGAAAAATGATCGGTGCCATAATGCCCAACGAAGTAAGGAAGATACATCGCGCGGTGATGCAATATTTTCCCTTTAAAACAAATAAACCGGTAACTGCCATTACTACCAGGCATACCGCGTATAGATCGGCAAAATATGTCCAAAGTTTTTTAGGATGGTTGAGGTGGAGAACATTCATTTCTCGTAATAAAAACCGGCTTTTGACTTTTTCCATTCGAACAGCCCCGGAACCCAGGTCAACGGTAATGGTGCTTCCTTCTAAAAATATTTGAACTGTTTTCGGGTCCGGGAAGTAAATGCTTTTATATTTGCCCGCTTCCCCTAAGCGCTTCAAAATATCGGTTACTCTCTCTTCCGAAATGGACCCGTTGTATGAAACCGGCCCAATGTTGGTATTAATGATTTCAATGCTGTAATTGGGGTTCCAATCCTGAACATGATTCACCGCCACCCCGGATACTGCGTAAATAAGGGTCAAGCCAAAGCAAAGGTAACCTATATCCCGGTGGAGAATATTGTTCCACTTTCGCCACTTCATCATTTCACTCCCATAAATACATAAAAAATTATTTTAGATTGTAGATTGCTTATTGTAGATTTGAGGTAGTATTTTTATAATTTTTCCATTATGAAAGATGAATTCTCAGAAAGCCCATGTAACTAAAAAAGCAGACAACCACCAAAGCAATGGTCGGGGCTTTCAAATCATTCCTTGATCATGGCTCCGAAACCCCTGATTTGGTATATGGTTGCGCCACCGGTAACGGTGGATGGATCAAATTCCACGCCATGCTCTTTTGCTTGGTATTCTTTCAATTTTAGGACCTGCTCTTTGGTTAGTTCGAATTTTTCCACTTCTCCTTCTGCAACAGCATGATTCCCTTTGGCGGTGAGTGGAAACACCATTTCTCCATCTTCAACTTTCACCTTGATTTTTTGGTAAGGTTTATCTCCAGCAATATCAAGCCAACATCCTCGCTTAGCACAAACACCCACAACAAGACCATTAACAAGGACCCTTTTGCCAACGAAACCTTCCGGATTTTGCAAAATCTCCGAAATTTTTGTGGTGTCCTTTAAGGTCAACTCCTTACCATACTTCTTCCCTTGTCCGGCGAAGGAAATGCCAGACAAAGTTATTGATAATAGAAGGAACAAAATGATGATTTTTTTCATCTCTAATTCTTTTTTTGTTCTAAATAGATCGGCTATAAAAATAGCAGCGCCGGAAAGAACCATACAAAATAGAAGAATAATGGCTATCCAATTCATTTTTCGTCTCCTGGGTTAAAGGGTTGACGTTTGAGCGCGGGAACATTCCCCAATTTTTGTAAATTTGTTCAAAGACATCCGATAATAGCCCGGTAACTTATGAAAGGTTCCCGGAATTCCACGAATATTTTTTTCAAAGGCCACCGCTGGGCCTGTCCCAGCGGAGCCATGACTGATCCCCAGCCCGTGAAATGGAGCAGTACCGCCAACCCCGGCCCTGTGCCGGGGGAGCGCTGATTATAATTTGACCTTCTGCCCCTGTCGCCGGACAGGTGTGGAAACAGGACCGCGCCCGATGGAATGTTTTCGGAAGATAGGGCTTAGCGGCTCTATCATGGTCCCTCTGGCACAGGGCCAGTGGTGACCTGGTATTTATTTCTTCCTTGTCTGATTGTCAGTCATGACTCCCCCGGCACAGGGCCGAGGGTGGTCTTCAGGGTACCGGACCCGGAATTGCAAAAATTTGGGAATGCTCCCAGTGAGCATTCAACGTCTTCCCATTCTTCTCCTCATCATCTTTGGGCACATCCCGCCCCTGCTCCAATTCCGTGGTTCTTTTATTCTCTCCAAAGATTTGGGAAAAGAGTATAAAAAGGAGACGAGAGTTTCTTTCTCAGTTAGTGATAAATGTGGAAAAGACGGCATACGCCCACTGCCCTGTTCCATCCTCTCAATCACATCCTCAGAAGAAAATTTTTCTTTAACATTGAGTAATGGAGGATAAAAGGGCGCATAGCCGTTTCTGTTCACATTATGGCAACTCGCGCAATTCCGCATGTAAAGATCCTTTCCGCTTACGGAGTTTCCAGGATCGGAGTAGACGGCAGTGGTTGATAGAAAAAAGATTAAAAGCACTCCCGCAACACATCCAAATATGAAAGGACTGTTTCTAAACATGGCTTACCTCTCCTTCATACAGGTTTTATCGTCTTCTCCATCCGCTCCATACCGGAAAACCTTTTTCATCCCTGAGAATCAAAATCTCCTCTCCCTTTTTTACCTCAGCGGCAATAATGGCCGGTTTTCCTTCAAAGGTAATGCGGGAACCTTTCACTTGTACCATGTCTTTCGTCTTGATGACCGTATCCTGGTTTTCGATGAACCACCCAGGGCCCAGGTGAACGGAAATTTCTTCTTTTTCCGTCTTTACCATAAGATGGATCCCATAATGCATCCCTTTTCTTGGGGTGATTTTATCCACGCTTATCACTTCCCCCGAGATGATTTCCGTAGCTTGAGATTCATACATCATGCAGTATCTGGATCCTTGCCCCCAGCCTCCGCTTCCTCTCCAACCCCATCCTCTTCCTTGCGAAAAAGAATCGGTTACCAGGATAAACGCAAAAACAAATACCCCGAATATCATTAACACCGATTTTCACGCTAGTGAGAATCGTCATAATTTCTCCCTATTCACGCCGTCCAGATGATTTCAATCGTTCGGCCTTCGAGCCATGGGACCTGGAAAGGAGTTTGTAATTTCTCTACTTCTTTCAGGATCTGCGTGTGTCCCCTTTTTCTTATTCTTACCTCAAACTTATTTCCATCATATTTAACCTTTCCCTGCATATCAATAAAATTTCTAAATATTTGCGGGGCAAGCGCCTTTTCAAAACGCCTAAGGTCCTGGCCCAAGCGATGG
>JAJDAS010000093.1 GCA_029261755.1 Nitrospinia bacterium | reverse complement strand
GGACGTGCGTATCGGCCTCATCGCATACAACATCGCCGCCCATGCAGCGGATGTGGCACGACACAGACCCGGCGCCAGGAATCGGGATGATGAAATGGCAAAGGCGAGGTATAGCTTCAATTGGGAGCGCCAGTTTGAACTGGCTCTGGACCCTGAAAGGGCCAGGGAGTATCACGATGAGACCCTTGCCGGGCAAGAGTACAAAGAGGCTGATTACTGCTCCATGTGCGGACCGAAATTCTGCGCCATGAATATTTCCCAAAATGTTACGGGCCGAAGGGAAGAAAA
This sequence comes from Nitrospinia bacterium, assembly GCA_029261755.1. Taxonomy (GTDB): domain Bacteria; phylum Nitrospinota; class Nitrospinia; order JACRGO01; family JACRGO01; genus JACRGO01. Next base: position 6,548 of record JAJDAS010000093.1, on the reverse strand, counting down.
AAAAGATTTAACGTCGAACATCGAACATTGAACGCTGAACATCGAAGAAGGAAGGGATTGGTTTTAATTCCCCTTTGTTAAGGGGGTTAGGGACTTGTAGCAACGTACCAAATGAGGGCACTGCATTTTTTCATACTCGTGAATGCTTTCTAAGAATTCTTCCTTCGACGTTCGATGTGTTGGGTGCTCGATGTTAAAAAACTCTTGGAATTTTAGATATACTAAAACCAATTTGATTTTCGGTTTTTAAAATCGAATTTTGGTTGCAGTTAATGCTTAGCAATTGGTTTAGTCAATTTTCAGGTACCAAAAACCAATTGCGGTAGAGTATACCTTCAAATAACCTATTATTTCAATGAGTTAACTATTGCTTGTTAAAATATACTTAAAGACCCATTCTTTCCCATATATGCTTCAAAACCCCTCTCCCTATGAAAAATAATAGCCCGGATCCCCTAATCATTGCCGGAAAGGAATTTAAGTCGAGGCTCATTTTGGGTACCGGGAAGTTTCCCTCCCCGGAAACCATGGCAGCCGCCTTGGAAGCCTCCGGTTGCGAGATCGTCACCGTGGCCTTGCGTCGAGTGGATCTCAACGCACCCGGCAAAGATATTCTCGATTACATTGACCGGGATAAATACCATCTCCTGCCCAATACTTCTGGAGCCAGGAATGCCGAAGAGGCGGTCCGCTTGGCAAAACTCTCTCGTGCGGCAGGTCTTTCCAGCTGGGTAAAGTTGGAGGTAATACCGGACCCGCGATTCCTTCTTCCCGATCCCATAGAGACCTTGGAAGCAGCCAGAATTCTCATTAAGGAGGGATTTACCGTCCTTCCCTACATCAATGCCGACCCCATCCTGGCCCAGAGGCTTACTGATCTGGGCACGGCCACAGTCATGCCTCTTGCAGCCCCCATCGGGACCAACAAAGGGCTGGTGACCAGGGGATCGCTGGAAATCATTATAGAACTAGGGAGGGTGCCGGTGGTGGTGGATGCAGGATTGGGCAAGCCATCCCATGCAGCGGACGCCATGGAAATGGGAGCGGATGCCGTTTTGGTAAACACGGCAATTGCAGTAGCGGAAGATCCCATAGAAATGGCCCACGGTTTTAGGCTTGCCGTGGAAGCGGGTCGACGTGGATACCGTAGCGGCCCTGGCGCCGAAAGGTTTGAGGCAGAGGCGTCTAGTCCCTTGACAGGGTTTTTAGGTTAACCAATGTAAGCATATGATAATATGGCTGTTTTCATGACATTAAGCAAAAGTAAAAAGATTTAACGTCGAACATCGAACACCGAACTCTGAACATCGAAAAAGGTAGTTTTTTTTTAATAAAACAGCGGTATGCGAGAATGTTTCTTTCAAAGAATTCTACCTTCTTCGACGTTCGATGTTCAGCGTTCGATGTTCGATGTTAAGTTTTTAAAGGGTTTTGAAGGCAAACCGTTTTCTCCAGCTAAGTGAGCATGTATGGCCTCCTTCCTCCAGGAATACCAACAACACAACATTCCTTCCCTGACCAATACCCGGAACTCTTGCACCCTTGGAGATGTGGAGAGAGCCATCTCCACCGAAAACATAGGCCTCCGGGATTTCCTGGCCCTCTTGTCTCCCGTGGCCTCAGATTCCCTGGAAATGGTTGCCAGACGTTCCAAGGAGATCACGCTCTCACGTTTTGGACGGGTGATTCAGCTTTATGCCCCTCTTTACCTCTCCAATTATTGTGAAAACAACTGCCTTTATTGTGGATTTCGAGAGGAAAATCTTATTGAGAGAAAAATTCAGTCGCCGGAGCAGGTGGAAGAGGAGGCCAAATTTCTTCATGAAAAGGGTTTTCGCAGCATCCTCCTGGTTGCGGGTGATGATACCGAGAAATGTGACCTGGTTTATCTCAAGGATGTGATTCACCGGATCCACAAGCTTTTTCCTTCCGTTTCTCTGGAGATTGGGCCACAGAGTAAGGAAGACTACGTGGAACTACGAAAAGCAGGCGCGGAAGGGGTGATTGTCTACCAGGAGACCTACAACCGCTCCCTTTACGAAAAATTGCACCGGAATGGAAAAAAAATGGACTTTGCCTGGCGCCTGGAGACCCCGGAAAGGGTGGCAGCGGCGGGTTTTCATCGGGTGGGCATCGGGGCGCTTTTTGGGCTGAACGACCCCATGGAAGAAGCGGTGTCTCTTTTCCTCCACACCTCTTTCCTTTTGAAGAACCATTGGAATACCCGCGTCACCATCAGCTTGCCCCGGATGCGTCCTGCCGGCGGTTCCATCCAGCCGCTACACCCGGTGGAGGATAGAACTCTTGCCCAAATTATTTGTGCACTTCGCATCGCCTTCCCGGAAATTGGCATTGTGATTTCCACCAGGGAGGAACCCAAGCTCCGCGATGGGATGATTAAGATAGGGGCCACCCAAATGAGCGCTGGTTCTCGTACCGAGCCGGGGGGATACCTTGCGCCGGATGCCCAAAAAGAGCAGTTTCTGGTGGAGGATCAACGTTCACCATCGGAAATAGCAGAGGTGCTTACTTCCCAAGGTTACGAGCCCGTCTGGAAGGATTGGGAAGCAAGCCTTGTTTGAGTGATGGAACGGATTCACGGTTCAAGGTTCAAAGTTTAGAGCCTGCAGCCAAGAAATGACTGATGACGGCAAAGCCAAATGGCTTAATGACGTTTTCCCAATGACGGTTTTATATCCATGCCCAAATTTACTCTAAACGGAAAACCTAATGAAAAAGAGGACGGGACCACCATTTCTCAGTTACTGGAAAGCCTCAACCTACCGGCCAAAACGGTGATAGTGGAGCTGAATCGGGAATTTCTGGAAAGAGACCAATTTGAGTCCACCGCCATTAAAGAAGGGGACCAATTGGAGATCATCCGGGCCTTTGCGGGGGGATGATGTGCTTTGCCGATTCACCACTAAGTCACAAAGATACGAAATAGAGTAAAGGAACCAACATACCCTGGAACCTCGATTGAATAGATCCAAGCGAATAAATTACAATACCCGTAACTGGCTCCATAATCCCGAAGGGCTGCGGAGTCGATGTGCACCATGGGCCAGCCGTAAGAACACAAGGTTTTCAACTTTGAACCTGGTTAAACCAAAGAACCTGAGTAATCGTTTTACTTACAAGCTTCAAAATCTAAGCAAAGATATTTGAATTTTTCAATTTTTAAAGACTCATTTACACTTCAAGCGATTTCTCATGCGAACTCATTATCCATCTCTCCATGCCTTTATCCATAGGCTGGAACAAGAAAACGAACTAGTTAGGATAAAAGAAAAGGTCTCTCCAATCCTGGAGATTACGGAGATCACCGACAGATTTTCCAAAGCGCCCGGCGGAGGCAAGGCCTTGTTATTTGAGAACGTGGAGGGAAGCGCCTTCCCCGTTTTGATCAATGCCTACGGAAGCAAAAAAAGAATGGAGATGGCCCTGGGAGTGGAAGAGATCGAAGAGATCGCCTCCGGACTCCAGGAACTCATCGACTTCAAACCGCCCAAAGCGTTTACCGAAAAGCTCGCCTTCATCCCTAAACTCTTCGACCTAGTGAAATCCATTCCAAAGACCTACAAGGGACCGGACGCCTCATGCCAAGAGGTAGTGCTCACGGGCCATGAGGTAGATCTGACCCGCTTCCCCGTTTTGAAATGTTGGCCCGATGATGGAGGCCGATTCATTACCCTGCCCCTGGTCTACACCCGTTCGCCCCTCAATGGAAAACGGAACATGGGGATGTATCGGATGCATGTATACGACAAAAACACCACGGGAATGCATTGGCACATTCATAAGGACGGCGCCAGACATTTCCGGGAATATAAGGAACTGAACAGGAAGATGGAGGTGGCCGTGGCCATCGGAGCAGACCCGGTGGTTACATACGCTGCAACCGCTCCCATGCCTCCCGGAGTGGATGAACTTCTGCTGGCCGGATTCATCCGGAAAAAAGGTGTGGAGATGGTGAAGTGCAAAACCGTGGACCTGGAGGTCCCCGCTACGGCGGAGATCGTCCTGGAGGGCTATGTGGACCCCACGGAAAGCCGCATCGAAGGTCCCTTCGGAGACCATACGGGATATTACTCCACCGCAGCTCCCTATCCGGTGTTCCACGTACAGGCCATCACCCACAGGAAAAATGCGGTTTACCATACCACCATCGTGGGCAAACCTCCCATGGAGGACTGCTACGTGGGCAAGGCCACGGAAAGGATCTTCCTGCCCTTGCTGAAGACCATCAATTCGGACATTATCGATATCTCCCTTCCCTGGGAGGGGGTGTTCCACAATTGCGTGGTGGTGGCCATCAACAAGAGCTATCCCTTCCAGGCGAGGCAGACCATGAGCGCCTTATGGGGAACGGGTCAGATGAGTTTTGCTAAAATGATCCTGGTGGTGGACGCCACCAAGAACATCCACGACTACCCTACCCTGGCGCGAGATGTCCTGAATCGGATCGATCTTACGAAAGACCTCTACTTTTCCGAAGGGGTGTTGGACGTATTGGACCACTCTTCTCCCACAGGACTATATGGTTCCAAGCTCGGCATAGACGCCACCGCCCCCATCTCGGGAGAAAACACCAGTGCTCCACTGGAAAATCCCCCCCACATACCGGAAGAGCAGGAAATCATACGTCTCCTGAAGAGTTTGTCCTCTCACATTGAAAACGCGGGTATTCCCATCAGGGAGGTTCGGACTCCCATCCTTTTCTTATCTATCAAAAAAGAAAAACCCTTTGAGGCTAAAGAAATAGCCCAGTTGATTTTCGGAGAAAAAAAACTGGAAGCCTTCAAAGTGGTGATGGTGTTTGACTCCGAGGTGGATGTAAAAAACACTTCCTACAGCGTCTGGAAATTTTTCAACAATGCTGATCCCAAGCGGGATTTCCATTTTTTTGATGGCAGAATTGGTATCGACGCCACGCGCAAATGGAAAGAAGAAGGATATGATCGCGAATGGCCGGAAGAGTTAGTGATGGAAGAGAATGTAGTGAAAAAGGTGGACCAACTCTGGAAGGCGTTGAAAGATTGAACGTCCAACATCGAACACCGAACATCGAACGTCGAAGAAGGTAGAATTTTTGAGAAAACGTAACTACTAAGGCTGAGGCTAAGGCTAAGGAAGGAAAAAAATCCCGCATAGCCTTGTTTGATTTAATAAAAACCTACCTTTTTCGATGTTCAGCGTTCGATGTTCGATGTTCAGTGTTAAATCTTTACTTTTACTCTGTTCAACATTTTTTCTATCTCCCCACTTGCGGCCTAGTCGCCTTATCCATTAGTATATTGCCCTATTAATGATTTTACCAAAAGCGTACCTTTTAATCTCCCCATAATCAGAAAAAATAGAGAGGCGAACTAATGAAGAAAATAAACCATACCCTGATCACAGCCTTGGCATTGCTTGTAGCTTTATCCTTTGTCGGCTGCTCTTCTACAAATTCAAAAAAAAGAAAAGTTACAAAGAAAAGCGCCCAGTTCAGCCATGAATATTATGAAGCCATTGAGGAAACAGACCGCTCCATAGAGGTGGCCCGCCTTGCCGGGGCGGAGACCAACTGTCCGGAGGCGTACAAAAAGGTTTTGAAAATGAGAAACCGGGCGGATGAGATCTCCCACTTTTGCTGCGACAAAGAGGAAGCCATCGTAGTAGCACGGGCGGCGGATAAAATGGCCAAGGAGTTGTGTCCTCCCGATGGTGATATGGACGGAGACGGCATCAAAGACAGTAAAGATAAATGTCCCACGGAGCCGGAAGATATGGACGGCTTTCAAGATGAGGATGGCTGCCCGGATATCGACAACGACCAGGACGGCATTCCCGATGTACGTGACAACTGCCCCAATGTCCCGGAAGATATAGACGGTTTTCAGGACGAGGATGGCTGTCCCGATCTGGACAATGATGAAGACACCATCCCGGATGTGAGGGATGGCGCACCCAATGATCCGGAAACCTTCAACGGATACAAGGACGAGGATGGGATCCCGGATGAATTGCCGGCACGTCTCACTCTGCAGGGCGTTTTGTTTCAGGTGGACAGTGCGAAGCTTCTTCCCGAAGCCGTGGAAATTTTATCGGAAGCCGGAAGCATCCTCAAAACGAACAATGATATACGTGTGCGTATTGAAGGGCACGCCTCCAGTGAAGCGCCTTTTGATTACAACCAAAAGCTTTCCGAAAGACGTGCCAAGGCTGTGAAAGCATTTTTGGTGAAGCAACATGGTATTGATGCAAACCGGATGGAAACCATCGGTTATGGAGAAGAAAGGCCCATTGCCAACAACGACACCGAAGAGGGCCGAGCCAAGAACCGCAGGATGGAGTTTGTCATTCTCGAAGGCAGCTTGAAAAGTGACGAGTGACAAGTAGGAATATGGAGTAAGCAGAAAGGAGTAACACCAGGTTTCCTGCCTACTCTGCCCTAGCCTTTACTGCCTACTACCTACCCATCACTGCCTACTGCTCTTCGTCCCTCAATCCTTTTTTGTCCCTCATCCCAGCGAAGCGTTCGTCCCTCGGTCTTTATTCCCTCT